>CANRVK010000015.1 GCA_947643285.1 uncultured Eubacteriaceae bacterium | reverse complement strand
TTTGCTTATTAAGTACCAACGTCTTCCAAGGGGCTTCTTATGGAATACTTCCTTATTTTCGCTAGTTGGTTGATTGTTCTGCTTTTTGAAAAGCGAAAATCATAATAACAAACAATAGAATAAAAAGAACTGTTACAAACAAAGAGAGATTAAGTAAAATTTAATGGAATTGTATGTACATTCGTGGTAATATAACATTGAATGGATTGATAGGTTGAAATTATGATATAGATATGATACTTTTTCCTATTCCTAAAGTAAACTCAAAAGACAGTTGGAAAAACAAAAAGGAAATGCTTGAAAAGAAAGTAGAGGTGAAGCAAGTGAAATGGTGAATGATTTGATATTGATAAGACCATCAAAGTCTTTAGAAAAAGAAATATTAATGTACAAACAAGAGCATTTTTCATATGGCGACAAGCAAGTCCATGGAACTTGTGGATTAGCTTATTATGATAATTTTGACGAATGGCTTAATCTTATTCTTTCAATTGAAACAGATGAGTTAAGAAATGGTGTTCATACAAGTATTTTTTTTTACAAGACGCATAGAGGATGGAAAGTTAATAGGTTGCTTCAAAATTCATCATTTATTGACAGAAGAATTAAAGCGTGGTGGTCACATTGCATATGGAATAAGACCTTCTGAGAGAGGGAAAGGATATGGAAGACGGCAGCTAGAACTTGCTTTGAGCTATGCGAAAAGTTTAGGGATGAGAGAAGTAATCATTGCTTGTGATAAGAGTAATATTGCATCTGCTATGACGGCAAAAGGTTGTGGAGGCATTTTGAGTAATGAATTTGTAGAAGATGGTGTGATAAAGCAACATTATTTAATTGATTTGCGGTAAGAAGAATGTGATGAGTGTTTAATCTCATAAAGTATAAATTTTGATGATAAATATAGTTTCATAATATATAATTAGTTTAAGAAAGGAGAAAAAACATTGATAATTGAGTACAGTAAGAAAGCCGCAAAATATATTGATGCATTAGATAGACCTACAAAACAGGCGATAGAGTTGATGGAGATTTTACCAGAAAGCGAACAAAATTTTGCTCTTGAATTTATAAAGAAACTTGTTCTTGCATGGGATCCAGATTTTACAAAATTGACATCAGCTGAACAGAAAGAATTGGAAGAAGCAAAAGAAGAAATTGAAAATGGAGAAACGGTTTCACATGAGGCAATTAACTGGGATTAAAAAAAGAGCTTATTGTTTTTTATGACATTGATAACTTCTGTATAGAATTAAAAAAATTTTTTGAGCAGTACATGATATTCTGTGATGAGAAAATGTGCTTCTTTGATCTTCCCTCAATCCTCTCCCTTAGCGAAATCATGACAATCTGCGGCTTCTTCCACTTATCTGGCTACCGAACGTTCCAATAGCAGGACACAAAACTTATTCCAATGGAATACCACAAATTCTTCTTTAGGTTTGTTAGTTATCATTGCTTTGTGGAACTTATACCTTATACAGTTTTACCTCTCATATTGTTTGTGCAGTTTCTGGGTTTTCAGTCACCCCTGCACAGGCATAAGTATTTTCATCGAACTAACGTTAAATTATAACAGTTGTGGGATATTATTAAATTTGGCGCTTTTTAACAAAAATAAAAAAATTTTTTAGAATAAACTTACAATAAAATAATATTTGTAATAAATAACTTGACTTTTGACAAGATACTGGATATAATAAAAAAACACAAATGATATTATTTTATGGAAGTAAATATGACCAATAGGTGATTGCGAAAGTGACAAAGGGGACGCTCCGGCAAGGAAGTATTCCAGCGAAGCCGCGCTTTCGCTCCGTTCCAGACGTAGCGGTACTAAATTCGCAAATCCCGCTTCTTGCGGGCTTGCTCCTTAAGTGCCGACGTCTTCCAAGGGGCTTCTTATGGAATACTTCCTTGCCTCTGCTCGTTCGTTGGCTGTTCTACTTTTTGAAAAGCGAATGTTACGATAACTTATGAAATCTAAGTGAGGAGATATGTAAAAATAATTCTCAGAAAAGGCAGTATTTATATGGGGGTTAGAGTTTCGCAATTATCTAATATGACCAAGGAAGAAAGGAGAAGCTACAGAATAAAAAATCAGATGGAAAAAGTTATTTTTGTGAAGGAGCAAGTTAAGTATATAGATAAATATTTGATTTTGAAGTAGCAAAAAAATAATGAAAATAATTGTCCGGTTTGAATTAAAAAAAGCACAATTACCACTAGATTATAGAAGACTTATGGTATCTTTTCTAAAAGCATCTTTTACCTCTAGTGAGCCTGAGTTATTTGAACAGTTTTATGAAAAAGGAAAGACAGTGCAAAAACCATTTGCCTTTGATGTGAAACTGCCAAAAGCATCTTTTGAAAAGGAATGTATTTTATTAGATTCTGAGGAAATACAATTAACTATTATATTAGAAGAGAAAGTTTTGGGAATTCGTATTTATAATGCGATTGTAGCTATGAAAAAAGAAAAAGTAGAATATCCAGTGGCGAACGGAAATTCTATGAAAGTGAAGTCAGTGAAAATAGAAGAGCATAGAAAGATAGTGGAAAATCAAGTAATGATTCAAATGTTATCTCCTCTAGTGCTTCGAGAGCATAAAAAGGGAGAAAAAGATTACTACTATCAGGCAGATGATGAAGAATTTATTCAGATAGCGAAAGAAATTATACAAGCTCAAGTTTCTAATTTAAAAATCACATCTAAATGGATTGATATTGTTCTAGAGCCAATTAAAACAAAAAAAGTCATTATAAAGACATTTGGCATCAATATCCCAGCGTCATTGGGAATTTTCAAACTCAGCGCGAATGAAGAAATTATTAATATACTCTATCAGATAGGAATCGGCAGCAGAAGGTCAGAAGGATTTGGGGTGTTTGAGATTATAGAACAGAAGAAGGGGAATTTTTATGGAAATAGTGCAGTGTGAGGAAAAGGAATATATTGTGATAGAGGCAGGAAGCTCATTTCTTTTAAATGCAGGGATCTGTGGTTTTATTAAGATGTTAGATGATATAGACGCAGAAGAAGGAGAAGATTATATTATTGAAAAGCAACAGTTGAAGGTGAAGAAAGAGTTTTTTTGGCAGAATGATTTAGCGGATTTATATGTAAAAACTATGGTGAAGAAACTAGGAGAACAAACGAAGTATCATACCATTTTGGGAAAGAAAAATGATGTAGAGAGATTGGTTAAAAAGGCTGAAACAGAAGAATTAACGAAAGAAGATTCGGAAAAGTTAAAAGAGTTATATAAAGAAATGGTTGATATGTTGGAAAAGAATAGTTTTTTGTCTGGATATGAAATTATAAAACAGATGACAGATGTTTCTCCTATTACTATAGATAAGATAAAGGCATTAAAAAAATCGAAAATAGAAGAAAAATATCCGATTTATTTAGAGATATGTGAACTGTTAGAGAAGCCAGAAGTAAAAGAGGTTTTGATTATGAAAGAGCTGATGTATTCTAAAATAAATCTCTTTTATGATAATATTTCATTTTTTTTGAACACGAATTTAAAGAAAAATATTACAGAGTGTTATCGGACAGATTTTATTACACCACTTTTAGAAGAAATACAAAATGAAAAAAAAGGGAAAAAACGCTGTATCGAATGTTTGAATTATGCTTCTAAGGTAAGAGCGAGTTCATTTATGCTTGAAACAACAGATGATGTAAACCGAAAAAAGACTCACTATTGGAATCAAAAAGCGGATGCTTATATTTGTCCATTGTGTGCATTTTTATATACCTTGACTCCTTTGGGCTTTCAATTTTGTGGAAGAGCGGCTGTTTTTATCAATGAAAATGGAGATATTTCAAATATGGTAAGAATGATGGAAGCTTTTGATTATAAGAAAGAAGAATTAGAGGATAAAGCTTCATTGAAAAGTAAGATATTTCGCACTTTTACTACAGAAGCGATGAAAATGACAGAAAAGACATTGGATAATATTCAAGTGATTGTGAGAATGGGTGGGAAAGATGGTTATGAAATGTCTGTCATCAGTCCAGAAGTAGTTCGTGGATTTCGGAGAACTCATGAATTTAAGAAAGAAAAAGATGATTTTGAAATATTAGAGAAAAGATATATAAAAACAGAAAAAGATTATATCAGTATTTATGATAAAGTTTTAGAATGTATTTTAGAGAAAAGGCATTTATATTCCCTTATGGATCAATTATTTTTTTATGAGATGAAAGAAAATAAAAGTACAGATTATATCTGGAATATTTTGAAACTTGAAATTTATTTTAAGGGAGGAGAGGAGAAACAGATGGATTCATTATATAAATTAGCAAAAAGGGCTAGACATTATGGAAATGAGATGAGAAATGAACTGACAAAAGGTATTATGGAGAAAGATAAAGAGAATGTGCTGAGGGGATTTGTCTATAAACTGAATAATGCAGTATCTACAAGAGATTTGGATATGTTTATGGATACCATTATTCGGGTTTATTCTAGTAATGGTTTTTCTATACCTTCTGTTATTTTGGAATGTTATAGAGATGATACTGCATTTCAGACGGTGGCGAGAGGGTATATTTTGGGATTAAAGAGTAGCTTTGATCCAAAAGAAAAAGAAGGTACAGAGAAAGAAAAACAAAATACAGAAAAGGAGAAAGAGAAAAATGAATAGAGATGGTTTAACATTTAGTATGGTGTTTGAGGCGCAGAGTGCAAACTATGGGGAGGGGATTGGAAATATTTCTCAATTAAAGAAAATGACAAGGGCAGATGGAGAAACTTATACTTATATTTCCAGACAAGCGATTCGCTATAATATAGTAAAGCAGATGCATTGTGATAATACCCCTGTGGAGGATGCAGGAGTTGCTCAGTTTGCGCCAAAAACGACGATTGAGGAATATCCAGAGATAGATCTGTTCGGGTACATGAAAACCAGTTCTAAAAAATCAGAGGGAGAACAAAAGACTAGAGCGGCGGTGGTGCGTTTGAGTAATGCGATTTCCTTAGAGAGATATAATTCTGATTTAGATTTTTTAACAAATATGGGATTGGCAAAAAGGGCAAATATCAATAATGCGATAGCACAGAGCGAAATACATAATACTTTTTATGCATATTCTATCACAATAGATTTGGATCAAGTAGGGGAAGATAATAATGATAATATTTCCCTGCCTAATGAAGAAAAGGCTAGAAGAGTGAAACTTTTATTAGAAACAGTGCAGTTTTTGTATCGTGATATTAAGGGAAGACGTGAAAATTTATCTCCGATTTTTATTGTAGGTGGAGTCTACCAAAGAAAGAATCCATACTTTGAAGGGAGGATCGCTTTGCATCAAGAAAAGTTAAATGTGGATATGATAAAGGCTGTGATGGAATCTTGCGAGGATACAAAAGAGCATACGGTGGTTGGATATTTGAATGGAAAGTTAAAAAATTCAGAAGAAATTAGCACATTAAATCCTGTTTCTATCGGGGAGTTCTTCCAAAATTTAAAGAAAGAAGTGGAAGAATATTATGCTTAAGGCGATTCGAGTAGAGTTAGAACAACAACTGCCCAACTATCGAAAACCTGCCAGTTTTTTAGTAAAGGAGAGTTTTCCTCTCCCTCCTTATTCTACCGTGATAGGCATGATACATACAGCATGTGGCTTTACAGAATATCATCCTATGAGAATTTCTATTCAAGGCAATTATGCTAGTGATGTTTCGGATTTAGCAGTTCTGTATAATTTTGGAATTAAGTATGATGCAACTAGACATCAATATAAAGTATTAAATGAAGAGGGTATCTATGATGGAATTAATAGAGGGGTTAGAAATATTCATCTATTGAGTGATGTAAAAATGATATTGCATATTATTCCTGATAAAGAGGAGGAATTAGAGGAAATTTTGAAAGGATTGCAGTATCCTAAGAGATTTTTAAGTCTGGGAAGACATGAAGATCTGATCCATATCACAGAGATTTCTGAAGTAGAGTTAGAGGAGTATGATGTAAAGAACCATAGAAATGCGAAAGTGGAATACAATTTATATGTACCATTAGAATGTATGAAAAAAACTTTAGTAGGAACAGTTTATCGGCTCACAAAAGAATTTGAAATTAATCCAAAGACAAAATATCGTGAATGGAAGAAGATAGTAAAGGCTTATTATGTAACTCCTGAAAATATAAGATTTTTAAAAAATGCTTATGTGGATAAAGAAAATAATACCATTGTTTGTTTTGCATAAATAGATAACATAGAAATGAAAGAGAATAAAAGTATTTTATAAATAAAGAAAAGAGTATTGTTATTCTCTTTTTTGTAATTATTCATTAGGTAATTGCGAAAGTCAAAAGGGGGACGCTGCGGCAAAGAAGTATTCCAACGAAGCCGCGCTCTCGCTCCGTTCCAGACGTAGCGGTACTAAATTCGCAAATCCCGCTTCTTGCGGGTTTGCTTATTAAGTACCAACGTCTTCCAAGGGGCTTCTTTTGGAATACTTCTTTGCCTTCGCTGCTTGGTTAGCTGTTCTACTTTTGGAAAAGTGAATGTTATCATAACTTATGAAGTTTCTGTGAGGAGATACAGGAAATAGATATTCGGAAATGTTTGTATTTCTATGGGTTCTGGAGTTTCACAAACGCCTATAACTTATTCTATAGAAAAAGGAGAAAAACCAAATGAAGTATTACGCAAAAGGAAAAGAACATGAAACAATAGAAGAACATACGAAATTAGCATTAAAAGGCTTGAATAAAATATGGGAAGTTTATGAGGAATGGTTTGATGATAGAGAAAAAGAATTATATACTTTGGCAGTAAAATATCATGATTGCGGAAAAACTTTTTATCTATTTCAGAAGAAAATGCATGATTTGTTAAAAGAAGAAATAGAGTTGGAAGAGGGGATAGAGAAAAAAGAGCTAGAGAAATTATATCAGGATAGAAATGGTAAATTATTCCCACATGGATATTTAAGCCCAGCATTTATGGATTTATCAGAGCTAGAAGAGAGATTATCAGAAAAAGAATTAGCAGCTTTGATTAATGCTATTGTATACCATCATACAAGAGAAGAGAAATATAATAAAGAGTTAGTAAATAAATATTTAGAAAATGATTTAGAAAAACGCCTGAAAATGCCGTTAGATATCACCTATTCAGACTGGGTAGAACCAGAGGAAACTTTTATAGAAGATGAAGAGTGGGTATTATTTGCTAAGATAAAAGGGATATTAAATAAGGCAGATTATTGGGCGAGTTCACATTCTGACATAGATATTGAAATTAATCCTCTGGAAAATAGCAAGGGGATTGGAGAAATCGTAGAAGAAAAATTAATAGAAAAGTATGAATCTGTCAGAGAAGTGCAGAGATATATGAAGGAACACCAAGAGGATAATATTATTGTGATCGCTGCGACTGGATCAGGAAAAACAGAAGGTGCATTAATGTGGATACAGGATAAAAAAGCATTTTATACTTTACCTTTGCGAGTTTCTATTAATGCGATTTATGAGAGAATAAAAAAAGAATATAAATATCCAGAAAATAAATTCACCTTGCTCTATGGAGATTCTATTTCTTATTTATTGGAACATGGAGAAGAGGAAGGAAATGAGAAAACATTAGAGCCATTTAGAAAAAATCAACTGGCAAGAGATTTTTCTTTTCCGCTGACGATTTGCACCGTTGACCAAATATTTCGATTTGTTTATAAGTACCGAGGCAGTGAATTATTATTAGCAGTTCTTAGATATTCTAAATTAGTGATTGATGAAATTCAAGCTTATTCCCCTCAAATGATTGGAAAATTGATTTACGGATTCAAGTTAATTTCTATGGCAAAAGGAAAAATAGCGATTATGACTGCTACATTGCCTCCTGTTGTGCTTCATTTTATTAAAAAAGAAAAAATTCCGTTTCAAGAACCCATTACTATTCCAGCTTATATAGATGGTCGGCATAAAATTATCTATAAAGAAGGGGATTTTGACTATGAGGAAATAATAGAAAAATCAACAGAAAATAAGGTATTAGTCATTTGTAATACCGTAAAAAAGGCACAAGAAGTATATAAAAAATTAGAGGAACAAACAGAAGTTTTTTTATTACATTCAAGGTTTATGCAAAAAGATAGAGCGAGATTAGAACAGGAAATTATGAGGTTTTCAGAAGATAGGACAAAAACAGGAATCTGGATTTCTACACAGATTGTAGAGGCAAGTCTGGATATCGATTTTGACTTTTTATATACAGAAATGTGTACAGCAGATAGTCTATTACAGAGAATGGGAAGATGTTTTAGAAAAAGAGTTTATGAGAAAGAAGAGCCGAATATTAAAATTTTTGATACAAGAAATGGAGTTAGCAAAAATGAAGGACAAGGGATTTATGATAAATTCCTTTATGATAGATCTATTTCTTATTTATCCCCATATAATGGAAAGATATTTACAGAAGAGGAAAAACAAATTTATATTAATGCTGTATATGGTGTAGATGAAGAAATGAAAAACTCATCATATTATAATTCTATAAAAGAAACAATAAAAGGTTTAAAAGCAAATTATCCGGGATTTTGGAAGGAAGAAGAGGCAAAAAAAGTATTTCGGGATATTAAAACAACACAGATAATTCCTCAAAGCATATACGATAAATTAGTGGAAACAGGGGAATGGGACGAATGGACAGAGGATTTAAAAGGAGAGGATAAAGTAAAATCGCAAAGAGCTAGAATAGAAATTCAAAAATATGTAGTTTCTATTTCTTATCCTATTAAAGATAAATTTATGATTCTAGATAGTATGAATTTGTATAGAGCATGTTTATCCTATGAGTTTGATGAGGAAACGGGAAGAGGGAGAGGTTTATTAAGAGAATCACAAGAAGAAAATTTTTATTTTGATGATTAGAGATAGATAAAGGAGAACATATGGAAAAAAATATCACAGGAATGATGATTTATTATTATATAGTCTGTCAAAAGAAACTTTGGTATTTTATAAAAGAAATCAGTATGGAACAGCAGAATGAAAATGTGCAGTTAGGGAAATTATTAGATGAGAATAGTCACACGAGAGAAGAAAAACACCTCAATATAGACAATGTAATCAATATTGATTATATCAAAGAAGAAGGTATGATTTACGAAATTAAAAAAAGCAGAAAAATAGAAGAGGCGAGCATTTGGCAGGTGAAATATTATTTATATTATCTCAGAAAAAGAGGAGTAAATAATATAAAAGCAAAAATAGATTATCCTTTATTAAAACAGACAAAAGAAATATCATTAGAAGAAGAGGATATAAAACGATTAGAAGAGATAATAGATAAAATAAAAGAAATAGCAGATCTTCCTGTGCCGCCAGAGAAGTTAAAGAAAAAGATATGTAAAGCATGTGCATATTATGATTTATGCTATATTTAAAAAAGAATATGATAGAACGAGAGGAAAAAACAAATGAAAGATAGTTTTTATCTTTATAAAAGTGGAGAATTAAAACGCAAAGATAATACGCTTCGTCTAGAGAGAAATGATGGAACTAAAAGAAATATACCGATTGAACAAATTTCTGATATATATGCCATGTCCGAAATGTCCATAAACACCAGTGCCTTAAATATTTTATCCCAATATGGAATAATGGTACATTTTTTTAATTATTACGATTTCTATATTGGAAGTTTTTATCCAAGAGAGAATCTGCTGGCAGGGAATTTAGTGGTAAAACAATCAGAATTATATTTAGATGAAAAGAGAAGATTAGATTTAGCTCAGCGCTTTATCTTAGCGGCTTCTTCTAATATTTATAGAAATTTGAGATATTATAATGGGCGGGGAAAAGATACAAAAAGTGCTATGGAAAAGATTATAGAATATCAAAAAATGATTAAAAAAACAAAAAGTATTCAAGAGTTGATGGGAGTAGAAGGAAATATTCGTAAAGTTTATTATGCCGCTTGGAATGTAATAATTAGTGAGGATATCGAATTTAATAAAAGAGTGATGCATCCGCCAGATAATATGATTAACAGTTTAATTTCTTATGTAAATTCATTAATCTATACTACTGTATTATGCCAAATATACCAAACCCAACTAAATCCTACCATAAGTTACTTACACGAGCCGGGAGTCAGAAGATTTTCTCTTTGTCTAGACTTAGCAGAAATTTTTAAGCCCCTCATCGGAGATAGAATAATATTTTCTCTACTAAATAAAAAACAAATAACGGAAAAAAGCTTTACGAAACAATTAAATTATTTACATTTAACAAGAGAAGGTTCAGAAGTTATTATGCATAAATTAGATGAATATTTACATAAGACAATATTTCATAAAGAACTCCAAAAAGATGTTTCATATAAATATCTGATACGTTTAGAAGCATACAAATTGATAAAACATATATTAGGAGAAAAAGAATATGAAGGATTTGAAATTTGGTGGTGAATATACATTCAGGAGGAAAATATTATGTATGTAATATTAGTATATGATATAAAGATGGACGATGAAGGTCCTAAAATATGGAGAAATACATTTAAAATTTGTAAAAGATATCTTATACATATACAAAATTCCGTATTTGAGGGGGATTTAACAAAAGTACAAATTGCTAGCTTACAAATAGAATTAAAAAAATATATCCGAAAGGATAAAGATTCTGTAATTTTATTTAAAAGCAGAGATGCAAAATGGTTAGAAAGAGAGATGTGGGGAATACAAGAAGATTTAACAAGCAGATTTCTATAAAAATTGTCGATTCCTGATAGTGCAAAAAACCTAGGGGATCGACAAAAGCCGGAAATATCAAAGAAAATTAAAAAAATAGCTTGACTTTTATAAAAAATATTGTAAGATAGTAGTAGATAAAAATGAGATCGACAAAAGAGATAGATAAAAAGCTTGAAATATAAAGGCTGAAAAGAAGATGGATTTGAATTTAACCATATTGGAATGTAAATAGGAGCAACGCAGGCAAAAAGAAGAAGAAAAACGCTCATTTGAATTTAACCATATTGGAATGTAAATTATTTAGGTGGAAAAAAGAATATTGGCATGGGAAGATATTTGAATTTAACCATATTGGAATGTAAATTAAAGAAATCAAAAACTATACATACGGTCAGCAGCCGATTTGAATTTAACCATATTGGAATGTAAATCCATTATGGCACACAACAATACAGTTTTCGCCCCGATTTGAATTTAACCATATTGGAATGTAAATTAGCAATTCATATCACGAATGGAGCGAAAAGATTTTGATTTGAATTTAACCATATTGGAATGTAAATTTTCTTGTGCATTGAAAGAATATTATTTCATCTTCATTTGAATTTAACCATATTGGAATGTAAATCCACTTGACCAGCATTGACCTAATTCGCAAATATCATTTGAATTTAACCATATTGGAATGTAAATCAAGAATGGCTTTGGCATAGGCGGACACGTTCCGCATTTGAATTTAACCATATTGGAATGTAAATAATTTATGCGGTTGAAAAAGACGGTATCTGCGAACTGATTTGAATTTAACCATATTGGAATGTAAATTGTATTCTTTTCTTGCCATTTCGTAGACGCTATCAATTTGAATTTAACCATATTGGAATGTAAATTGTAAAACCGCTTTGCATCTTCTTCCTCCATGCCATTTGAATTTAACCATATTGGAATGTAAATTAATTGGTTAAATTCCTAAAACGCCGATTTCCCACATTTGAATTTAACCATATTGGAATGTAAATAAACAATGATTACAATAATACTCTTTCTGGCGAAAGATTTGAATTTAACCATATTGGAATGTAAATGAAGATGAGCACGTTTGGACAAATGAGGAATTAGTATTTGAATTTAACCATATTGGAATGTAAATTTATCCTGTCGCCCTTTCTAAATCCCTCACACGGATTTGAATTTAACCATATTGGAATGTAAATAGCATTGACGAACGTTTTCTCAACGTCACACTTTATTTGAATTTAACCATATTGGAATGTAAATACAATAATTAATGTATTAATAAAATTCAAACCATGATTTGAATTTAACCATATTGGAATGTAAATCTTATATAGATGCGCAGGGCAAAAAAAGACCATGCTAATTTGAATTTAACCATATTGGAATGTAAATTAATCTTTCGTATATTAACCCCACAATCCAAAATGATTTGAATTTAACCATATTGAAATGTAAATTTATATTTGCAGTAAGTTATCAAATGTTCTGCGATTATTTGAATTTAACCATATTGGAATGTAAATAAGAACAAAGAGATAACGCCTGATGAAGCATAAGTGATTTGAATTTAACCATATTGGAATGTAAATGAAATTGTCCAAGATACCCCTTGTGAGTAAAGACCCATTTGAATTTAACCATATTGGAATGTAAATTGCGGATATACAGAAACATGATTAATTGTAATTGTATTTGAATTTAACTATATTAGAATAAAAAAATAAATATAAATTTTGTTGTACAAACAACAGCTTAATGTTCTCTATTATGTTAAAATAACAACAGAAAAACAACATAGGAGGAAAAATTAAGTGGTAAGAAAGATAATTGAAATTGATAAAGAAAAATGTAATGGCTGTGGGATATGTGCAAAAGCATGTCATGAAGGCGCAATAGGAATTGTAAATGGAAAAGCAGAGTTATTGAGAGATGATTATTGTGATGGATTAGGAGATTGTCTGCCATCTTGTCCTATGCAGGCGATTTCATTCATAGAAAGAGAAGCAAAAGAATATAATGAAGAAGCTGTGAAGGAGCATCAGAAAAAGAAGAAAATGGAAGCATCGTTTTGCGGATGTCCGGGTACACAGGCAAAAGAAATAAAACATTCTAATGACAATCTAGCTATTTCTAATATGCCAGTAAATTCACAACTCACACAATGGCCTGTGCAAATAAAGTTAGTTCCTGTTAAAGCTCCTTATTTTCAAAATGCTAATTTATTAATAGCGGCTGATTGTACAGCATATGCTTATGGAAATTTTCATACTGAATTTATAAAAAATAGAATCACAATAATCGGCTGTCCAAAATTAGATAATATAGATTATACAGATAAATTAACAGAAATAATAAAGCAAAATGATATAAAGAGTGTTACGGTTGTGAGAATGGAAGTTCCTTGTTGTGGTGGCATAGAAAATGCAGTAAAAACAGCATTACAACAAAGTGGAAAGTTTATTCCATGGCAAGTATTCACTATAACAACAGACGGAAATATAAAAGAATAAAAAAGAAAACGAAGAAAGGAAGTGAAAAATCGCATTTCATCTTTCGACCTCTAGAAGTCGGAGTAATCTAGCGATAATCTAATGCAAGAAGAGATAATAGAATTAAAAAAAGATTTATTTTGTTGTCTTATCGGTTTAGCAAGAGCATGTGAGAATGTAAAAGTTTCAAAAGACACATACCTCATTATAATAAATGCTTTAATTTCCTTACTTCCTAATGAGATAGAAAATGTACAGATATTAAAAACTCAAATACAAAATGTTCGTGAAGAAAAGCGAAAAGTATCACCAGATTGTTTTGTCTGCCTTTCTCCATGTGGGCGAATAAATGACTACGAAAAGCAAAATTTTCAAAAAGATACCAATGAAATATTAGAACAAAAGAAAAGTATTATAATAAAAATCTGTAACTTAGCAAAAATCTTATATAAAGATATATCTGACGAGATTTCCAATGAAAATGCTTTAAAGTTTTTACTAAAAGCCCTATTCTTATTAGGGGAAGAAAGAAGCAAAGAAGAATTGTCATTATTAGATCAAGAAGCACTTTTATTATACTCTAAAAAATAATATTATTTCATAAAATTATTATTTTTCAAATATTATCATGAAACACAACTCTTTTTTTCAAAAAGTAGAAAAATCAATAACCTAGCGAAGGCAAGGAACTATTCCAAAAGAAGCCCCTTGGAAGACGTTGGTACTTAATAAGCAAACCCGCGGGGAAGCGGGATTTGCGAATTTAGTACTATTACGTCTGGAACGGAGCGAAAGCGCGGCTTCGTTGGAATAGTTCCTTGCCGCAGCGTCCCCCTTTATCCCCAACATACATAAATGAAACTCTAAAAAATAGTAATATTTTTCTATATAAAAGTAATATACATTTTTTCCCTCTTGTAGTATAATAAAAAAGCAGGAGTAGCTCAGTCGGGTAGAGCAGAATTAACAAATGTTTAGTTAGGCATGGCAGCAATTAATTGTCCTATATGTTCCACATATTTTAACATAAAATAGCAAGAATTTATCGAGCTTGAATGGAAAAAACGGAGCATTAACAAAGACATGACAACAATCTGTCCTGTATGAGAACGGTTCACTCATGTCTAGTAAAACATGACAGCAACTGATAGGGATTTTGTGTCATCGGTTCGATTCCGATCTCCTGCATCGATATCATTTTACATAAAATATATACCGGGGAGTAGCTCATATGGCAGAGCAAGAGATTAGTGAAACTCTTACAGCAAAAACAGAAAAATTTTCATTGGTTCAACTCCAATCTCCCGGTTTCATCTAACATATAACAGGCGCTAACAGCAAACCAAAACGAAAAAACAGTCCGAAAAAACTGCAAAATGCGTCTAGAAAAGATACTAACAGCAATCTATTTATTCAACTTCCAATTGAAGAAAAAAAGTATCTTGTGATATGTGATAAAAGAAATAAAAATTCAATCTTTAACCGCAAAAAATCCTCACTGTCCAAGTGAGGATAAAAACTATTAAAAAACAACCAAAAGCAAATGAGAAATAAGAGGGGAGTGAAAAATATGAGCTTTATAGATAAATTAGAAGAAACATTAGAAGATATTTCTTATACAGAAAATGGCGCTCGAGGTTTTAAAACAACCGGAAAGAAACTATTAGACTTAAATTTCAGAGTGGCTTCTTTGCGGAAAGAGTCAGAACAGAATATAGAAGATATGTTTTTTAAAGCATATCAAGAAGACAAAAAGACAGCATTACTCTGGCTTTTTTATGTGAGAGATATCCGAGGAGGACTAGGAGAGAGAAGACTATTTCGTGTGATTTTATCTTATTTAGCTCATAATTGCAAAGAACTGCCCATTCGAGAATTGATTCCTCTGATACCAGAATATGGAAGATATGATGATTTATACATCTTATTAGATACAGAATACAGAGAAGATGTACTCTCTTATATAAAAGAGCAGTTCTATGCTGACCAAAAAGGAAAAGAACTCAATCAGCCGATTTCTCTTTTAGCCAAATGGCTTCCGAGTGTGAATACTTCCAGCATACAGACAAAAAAGAGAGGGAGAGAATTTGCGGCATATTTTGGAATGACAGAAAAACAATATCGACAGACATTATCTGATTTGAGAAGATATTTAGATGTGGTAGAGCGCAAGATGTCAGCCGGGCAGTTTGGAGAGATTGACTATTCCGCTGTTCCATCAAGAGCGAATTTAATCTATAAAAATGCGTTTTTAAAACATGATCCAGAGAGGCGGCTTGCGTTTTTAGAATCTTTACAAAAAGGAGAACAAAAAATCCACGCACAAGTATTATATCCTCATGAAATCGTAGAGGCTTATAGAGATAAAAAAAGCCCCTATTATTCTTCAACATTAAGGGAATATGATGAAACATTAGAGCAGTTGTGGAAAGCGTTGCCAGAAAATATAGCTTCCGATGAGAGCGCTATTGTAGTAGCTGATGGTTCAGGCAGTATGTTCGTTCCTGTCGGAAATGGAACAACCAGTGCTCTGTCAGTAGCAAATGCGTTGGCGATTTATTTCGCAGAGCGTTGTAATGGAGAATTTAAAGATAAATATATCACTTTTAGCCGCACTCCCCAATTAGTAAATTTAGAAAAGGGAAAGAATTTAAGAGAAAAACTTCAGATCGCTTATTCTTATAATGAGGTGGCGAATACAAATATCTATAAAGTATTTGAGCTGATTTTACAGACAGGAATAAAACATAAGATGGAGCAGAACGAATTACCGCAAAATATTATTATCATCAGTGATATGGAATTTGATTCCTGTGCAGAAGGAGCAAATGAAACAGCATTTCAAAAGATAGAAAAGGAATATGAATCTCATGGATATCATCTGCCTAGATTAATCTTTTGGAATGTGAACAGCAGAACAAATACCATACCAATAAAAGAAAACACATTAGGGGTTGCATTAGTCAGTGGTTTTTCTGTGAATATTTTAAATATGGTGATGTCAAAAAAATTAGACCCCTATGAAGTTCTATTAGATATCTTAAAAGATGAGAGATATCAGCCAGTGGCAGAAGTGATAGAGAATATAATTTAAAATGAGGGATAGATACGTGAACCCTTTCCTAGAAAAACTTAAGCGATTTATAAAACAGCTTATCTTTTCGCTGTTTTATAAATCGCTTTTTCTTATAGGATTGTCCGTTTCATGAAAAAGTCAGTTTATAAAGTGATATCACATTTAATTTCTGATTTATAGATTTTTGCTTTCTTCTACTGCCTTACGGATATCTTGATAGAGTTTGATGATTTCAGGGTCTTTTTCATCTACTGGCAGGAACGGGAGTCTAGGATCACCGATATCAACTCCATCAAGACGAATGATGGTTTTACATGCTCCATACATAGAAGAAAAAGAACAGAGGCGATAAATGAGTCCTGTTACAATAACCTGCAGCTTTTTCGCATTTTCAATATCACCACGTTTAATTAATTCATCTAGTTTCAGATATAGTTCTGGCATCGCTCCATAAGTACCGCCGATTCCAGCATCTGCGCCCATCAGTCTGCCTGCTAAAAATTGTTCATCAGGTCCATTAAATACAATAAAATCTTCTCCTCCTGCCTGTTTGAATCTCAAAATATCATGGCAAGGTTCAGAAGAACATTTTAATCCAGCAACACGTTCATTTTTCAGCATACGATGGAACAAGTTCATAGAAAGATTAAAACCAGTGAGTTGAGGAATGTTATAAATAAAAAACGGAAGGTCAGCAGCTTCTGTAATTTTGGTCCAATGTTCATATACACTTTCTTCGCTCGGTCTATAATAAACACATGGAACAGCAGAGATAGCAGCAGCACCAGCTTGTTCTGCATGTTTTGCCAGCATAGCAGAATGTTTTGTAGAAGCACAGCCTACATGAACGATGACAGCTAATTCATCTTGTGCTTCTTCTGTAACAGCTTCTACAATACGTTTTCTTTCTTCATTATCCAAAAGAAAACCTTCTCCTGTGCTGCCACAGACATATAAACCTTTAATTCCTTTGTTTATGTAATAACGGGTCAATTTTTTGGTAGCTGCTAAGTCAATTTCACCATTTTTATCAAAAGGAGTATTGAGAGCTACCGTCACATTTTTAAAACGTGATACATCATATTTTGACATAACAAACCTTCTTTCTTGAAATTTATATTGGTATATTTTCTCTGAAATATTATAACATTTTTTTTAGAAAAATACAACTAAAAAGCAAAAAAAATTCTTTTTTATTCATAATGTTGAAAAAAATTTTCTTATATGATATAGTGATAAGAAAAAGGAATGTAATAAAATTTCAAAATAGAAAAACTAAAAAAATAGAAAGCATAAAGTGCTTTAGAATGGAGGAAAAAATGGAAAAGGAAAAGATTATACAACAAATCAAAGGAGGTTTGATTGTTTCTTGTCAAGCATTAAAAGAAGAACCTCTCTATAGTTCTTATATCATGTCGAAAATGGCATATGCGGCGATGTTAGGAGGTGCAGCAGGAATAAGAGCGAATACCGTAGAAGATATCACAGAAATCAAAAAGGTTGTGGATCTGCCGATCATAGGAATTATAAAAGAAGTATATGAAGACAGCGATGTCTACATCACTCCTACTATGGCAGAAGTTGACAAATTAGTGGCATGTGGAGTAGAAATTATTGCTACCGATGCGACAAAGAGAGAAAGACCAAAGAAAGCATCACTGGATACATTTTTTAAGGAAGTTCGTGAAAAATATCCAAATCAGCTATTTATGGCAGATTGTTCTACGATAGAAGAAGGATTACATGCAGCAGAAATAGGGTTTGACTTTATCGGAACAACTATGAGTGGCTATACTTCTTATACAAAAGGAACAACATTGCCTAACTTTGAGATGATGAGGACATTAGCAGAAAAGAGCCAGAAATTAGTGATTGCAGAAGGTGGAATCTGGTCGCCAGAAGAATTAAAGAAAGCGTTAGAACAAGGAGTTCATGCTGCAGTAGTGGGTACAGCGATTACAAGACCGATGGATATCACAAAGAGATTTGTAAAGGCAATTTCATAAAAAACAGCCCAGAAAAGAGGAAGACTATGATTTATGACGAATTAAAAAATATTGCACGCTATAAGGGAATCTCTCTCTATTTAGATAAAGCGATTGAATTTTTGGAAAAGACAGATTTAGCTAGTCTGCCGATAGGGAGAACAGAAATTTTTCAGGAAAAAGTATTTGCAAATGTAATGGAAGCACAGGCGAAAGAAGAAACAGAAGTGGAGTTTGAAATCCATAAAAGATTTATGGATATTCAAATTGATATAGAAGGGACAGAATGTATCCAAATCGGTCTAAATGCAGAAATAGATTCTGCTTTATATAACGCAGAAACAGACTTTGGAACAGTGACATGTCAAAAAAGCGCAGACTGTATCATGGGTGCAGGTCGATTCATTATCTGTATGAAAGAAGAACCACATAAACCTAGTATTGCCGCAAAAGAAGACAGAAATTTAAAAAAATGTGTGATAAAAGTTTTTGCAGAATAGGGAGAAGAAAATGAAGATAGCCACATTAGATATCGGAGGAACTTCTATTAAAACAGGCAGATTTCAGGAAGGAAAACTTGCTGAGGTAAGGGAATATGATACAGATGCCAAACTAGGCGGAGATCATGTGATAAAAAAAGCGATAGAAATTTTAGAAGGATTTCCAGAAATAGATAGAATCGGAATCAGCACAGCAGGGCAGGTGGATTCAGAAGCAGGGAAAATTCGATATGCCAACTCTAATATCCCGGGATACACAGGAATGGAGATAAAGAAGATATTAGAAGAGAAATTCAAAGTTCCAGTAGCAGTAGAAAATGATGTAAATGCTGCCGCTATAGGAGAAGCCGTTTTTGGAGCAGGAAGAGATATTTCTCATTTTCTATGTCTGACTTATGGAACAGGAGTGGGAGGAGCTATTGTCATAGATAGAAAAATCTACAAAGGACATCAGTTTTGTGCAGGGGAGTTTGGAGCGATGGTAGTCCATGCTTCTGATAGAAATCCCAAAGAGGATATGTTCAGCGGCTGCTATGAGCGTTATGCTTCCACTACAGCATTAGTGAAAAAAGCATTACAAGTCGATGAAACCTTGAAAAACGGGAGAATCATTTTTTCCAGATTAGAAGAGGAAAAAGTCAAAAAGATAGTAGAAGAATGGATTTTAGAAATTATATATGGGCTGACTACTTTAATCCATATTTTTAATCCGACTTGTGTCGTATTAGGAGGCGGAATAATGGGTCAAACATATGTGATAGAAAGAATCCGAGAATTATTATATAATAACATAATGCCCAGCTTTCATGACGTCATAATAAAACAGGCAGAACTCGGAAACACAGCAGGACTTTTAGGTGCGGCTCAGTGCGCTTTAGAAATAGGAGATGAAAAATAGAAATAAGGAGAAGATAGGTGGAATCAGATCATTTAATTTTAAAAATACAATCCTCTTATAACCAGTTGACAAAGGCAGAAAAAAAAGTGGCAGATTATGTTTTAAACAATCGTCAACAAGTATTGTATATGTCTATCACAGATTTAGCAGATGCATGTGAAGTAGGGGATACGAGCGTATATCGTTTTTGTCGAACAATGGATTTACAAGGATATCAAGAATTTAAAATGAAACTATCGCTCAGTTTGGGAGCTGAAAACCATTTTAAAAAAGAATTAAAAAGTCTGAAAGCGAATGATGACCATTTTACAGAAATGGCGGATATGGTGAAAACAATCAATATACAAGCGATTGAGCAGACTAGAATGTTATTAAATAGAGAAAGTTTTTCTCAGATATTAACTATGTTAAATGAGGCAAAAAATATCTATTTTTTTGGAATAGGAGATAGTTTATTAACAGCGCAGGAGGCGAGAAATAAATTTCTTCGTATAACAAATAAGGTACATTGTGTGACAGACCCACATATGCAGGCGATGACCGCTTCTTTAGTCACAAAAGAAGATTTTATCATTATTATTTCTTATTCTGGCGCTACCAAAGATAATATCCAAGTTGCGAAATTGGCGAAAGAATCAGGTGCAAAGATAGCATGTATTACACATTTTCGGAAATCTCCACTGACAGCATATTCCGATGCAATTTTATTATGTGGTTCAAAAGAAGATCCATTGGAAGGAGGATCTATGTCAGCAAAAATGAGTCAGCTATACTTAATTGATTTATTATTTCAGGAATATTATACCAGTAATTATGAAGAAAGCAAAAAAAACAATGAATCCACCTCAAATGCTGTAGTGAATAAAATACTTTAGAAGACAATAAAATAAACTTTTTTAAGAAATATTTAAAAACATTAGAATCTAAAAAGACTAGAGAAAAAGATAAAAGAACATAAGGAGAAAAAGATGATAGAAACAGCAATAGGTTCAAGATAAAATATAATAATTAAATATTCAGCAGAATATGGATCTTGTAAAATTGAAATCATAGAGTATA
>CANRVK010000014.1 GCA_947643285.1 uncultured Eubacteriaceae bacterium | reverse complement strand
GAATTTAGTGTCCGTTACGTCTGGAACGGAGCGAGAGCGCGGCTTCGCTGGAATACTGCCTTGCCGGAGCGAACCTTAGTTTCTCTGTATCTCCAAACAATGATATAGCAAAATAATAATTAATACTAAATTTCAGCAAAAATAAATATTGACTTTCTTTTCCATCATGTTATACTAATAAAGTTGTGATTCTTATTTTTATAAGAAAATTTCATTTATAAAATGTGAGTTCGAGACCTTCCTCACGTAAAACAAAACTAAAGGAGATTTTAAGATGAAAAACAAAAAAGTATTATTTATGGCTCAGGCTGCTATGATTGCAGCTATCTATGTAGTATTGACCTTTGTGGCAAATGCATTTGGTCTGGCGTCAGGAAGTATCCAAGTAAGGCTGTCAGAAACATTAACTGTTTTGCCATATTTCACCCCTGCCGCTATTCCCGGTTTATTTATCGGCTGTTTATTCAGTAATATTTTAACTGGATGCTGCCTATTGGATATCATTATGGGAAGTATTGCTACTCTTATTGGTGCGGTTGGAACATATGCACTCCGTAAAATCAAATGGATTGCTCCCTTTCCTCCTATTATCGCCAATATCTTAATTGTACCTTTTGTATTGATAAATGGATATGGAATTCCTTCTCCTTATGGACTTTTAATGTTGACGGTTGGCATCGGTGAAGTAATTTCTTGTGGTATTTTGGGAATGGGATTGTTACTTGTTTTAGATAAGAATAAAGAAGCTATCTTTCATAATGTAAATGCATAAATTATGATAGATTTTATAGGGCTGCTGTATGTAGAGTAGTGTATACTCTGGATACAGCAGTCTTATTTTTTCTTTTGAATGCAAAGAAGGCGCATAGTTTATATACATTACTATTCCATACGCCTTTATGCTGTTAATTTGATATTAAATTATTTGTGCGATTATATTAACTGTATAATCTTTGTTTTAATTTCTATCTTTACAAATATAGATTGCTTCTGTTATTGTCTATTTAGTATTTCTATATAATTTCTCTATTCATTATATACTTTGAAAAAAATATTGACTTAATAATCCATACTGATTTCTCTATTCTATCTTAATAATCCATTTGTTCTTTTTGTGATCATAGTTTATTAAACATACTTGTTTATACTTGAACAAATTTTCATTTTCACTTCCTTTAACAAATGCAGTGATACTATATTCTTTATCTTGTGAGAATTGATATTTAAAAGTATTTTCAGTTGTATACCATTGTTGATAAATAAATTCATAATCTTCCTCTGTTTTTTCATTCACATACCATGCATATAAAAGACTTTGAGAAGAGTTTGTATTATTTATAAAGGTTATTTCATGATTCTCAATATTATCTACTTTAACCTTTATTTCTTCTATATAATTTTGCGGACGATTCATATTTTCTATATATTCTTTATATAAAAAATGATTTCTCCAATAATATTGAATATTCATAATTTCATTAAATTCATCTAAATACTTCTCTGGAATATCATGTACAAACTCATCATCTATTTTATAAATATTCAAATTATAACCGCTTATAACAGGAAATCTTTCCATTTCATCTGTCATTTTTTGCATATATTCATTTCCTTTCCATCCACATTCCTCAAATAAATAATTCATCAAATAGCAGGGAGATATGGTAGGTCCTTTTCCTAGAAAATCATTGTTTAATAGTTTCTTAGCAGCATCATTTGCCCATATGAGATATTCTTCTGTGTACTGTTTGTATATTAATTCATCAGAAGCTAAACTAAAGTCTAATCCCATTTCTTTATAAAATATATTTCCATCTCCTTGCCATGGCAAATGATCCCCAAATGTAACAAGTATGATGGGTTCATCTGCTTCTCTTAAGTGTTTTATAAAGTTTAAAAGTTGTTCATCACTATCATGTATACGGTTCAAATAATTGTTCATAGAATTTTTACATTCTTGACTATAGTTTCCATCAAACCATAAATAATCTCCTGTATAATTTTCAATATCATATGCTCCATGACTTTGTACATTTAAATTAAATGAGAAAAATGGTTTTCCTGATTCTCTATTAGTAATATAATCTCTCCAAATTTCATCGTAAAATAAATTATCAGGTGGATAATAAGCATTTGTCATATTTTCAAAGTCATTTTCATAAAATCTATATGTTTCAAAACCTAGATATTCATTTATTTTGTCCCTATTATATACCCATTTATAAAAAGGATGTATTCCGTGTGTTGTATAACCTTGTTGTTTAAAATACCAAACATATGAATTAGTATATGTTCCAAAATCTTTTAATTTAATACTTCCTGTCAGAAAACATCTTTCTGTATCAATTGTCCCTCCTACAAAGGCATTCACTATCAAATCTCCGTATATACTTTCTTCCCTTAATTGATGATATAAATCATAACAACTATTATCTAATCCCTCTATTTCATATTTTGAAAAGTCTGCATATGCTTCTCTCATAATAGCAATAATATTAACTTTCAAATTTATATCTTCTGATGTATAACTTTCCAATTTCTCAAGAACTATCTTTTCATCATATCCTACAGGAGGTGTTTCTTTGCTTCTGCTGATACTATGTAAAAAGGGATATATAAATCCTCTTGAAATAAAATACTGAGTACTACTATCTTTATTTAAGTATTTATAATTTTCAATAGATGAATAAATAGTATCACTAAAATATATAGATTTTAAAGTAATACAAGCTAATACTAATATAAAAATCTCTATCATTCTTCTAAAATAATTTTTTTGGGAGTAATTTCTATGAAATTTCTTACATAATATACTAATCCCTATCAATATAATGAATGGTATTACTACATTAAAATTTATAAATAATTTATAGGAACTTGAAAATTGTCCTGCTTCTCTCCATAAAATCATATCTTCAAAAATAAATGGATCATCTCTAAAAATTAATTTGAAATAATTTATTAAACTAAAAAAATAATATATTATACCTACACTCAAAAAAGAGAATAATGTTTTTCTACATAAATTATAGATAATAAGAGAACTTATAAGTATTGGGAATATATTTAATAAAATAATAACAGGATGTAATAAATAACTCCAAAAGATCATGTTATTATATACACCATATGCCAAAATTAATAAAGTAATCCCATAAATAAAAGAGGCAATTATCAAGATTATTTCATTTTGGTTCTTTTTAATACAATTTGATACCTCATCTTTTACTTTTGTATTCATAGCTTATTATAGTTACCTCCTTATATTTTAATAAAACTTCATTTCACTTTCTTTTTATATTATATTCTTTATCTATTAAAAATTGATCTTTAAAAGTATTTTTATTTAAGGATATTGATATAGAAAAGATAAAATATTTGAATTATCATAGAAACTTATTAGTTTATCATTTTAATACAAATGTATTGTTATTTTCATTTCAAATTAATGTTGTAACTGTTTTCTATCTAGCACTTTCTTGTTCATCAACAACTCTGATGAAAGACACAACACGGTAATTTTTCCCTAACTCAAAACTATTTTCTTCTAACTTAAATATATCCTCTTTATTATAAAGCATAGTTCTTAGATTAAGATTCAACAAAATCCCCTTGAATTTACTTGTTTGATCAACTTTAATGCTTTCCTCATATTGTTAATAAAGTTTGTACTATAAATAGGCTGATTTGTTTCTAGCCTGATTACTATGTCTTTACTTGACATAATTTCCAAGTTCCTTAAAGCAGTTTACTGCTATCTATCATTTTCATCCGAAACTTTTGATTCCTTAGATATCCAAATCATTCATACTTATTATCTTATTTTGGATTATATGTTCCTCTTGCATTCTTCAAAAGAATGCTTATTAATTCAAAATTTCCTTTGAAGAAACTGATTTTAGTTGGCGTCTTACCCATCTTAGGATATGTTCTTGTTACTGGTATTTCACATGCTTTCATTCCAATCTGTGTTGCTCTCACGGAAAGATAGGCAAGAAGTTCATATGTCATAAATATATCTCTCAGAGGCTGTACTCTCTTGTCTATAAGATATCTTCTAGAATATGCTCTATATGCATTCGTCGTATCCGTAAATCTCTGATGTGCTGTTATAGAAATAATAGGGGCATGTATCAACTTTACGGAAATAATTCTAATAAAAGGTGTATTTATAGCTTTTCCACCCTTGACAAATCTTGAACCTTGAATAAAATCATATCCTTCTTCTAATTTCTCTATAAAATGAGATACATCTTCTATACTATCCTTATTATTACCATCAATTGTTATAATTCCCTTATATCCTCTTTTAAGAGCCCACCATATCCCCATACGAAGCTGTGCACCCTGCTTTCCTAAATCCTGTTTTACAAGTAAAGTATTTACGCGCAGTTTCTTTAGTTTATTTTCTTTGATAGATCCATCGGTTGACCCACCATCACAGATAACAATATCCGCATAATCTGCCACATTATATTTATAAGCACGTTTCAATTCCTTTATTATACGTTCCCCTTCATTAATGATAGGAATTAACACTACATAATCCTTATTCTTTTCCTCATATTCGGTACATTCAAACTGTGGCACACCAGATTGTTTTTCATATCTCATATAAATACCTCCCTCACATATTTCATTTTTTCTTCGAGGCAACTAAATTCTTCTATCCTACTCATTTCAATTGAAATAAATCCTTGATACCCCTCACTCTCCAAAATCTTTTTTAATTCCACATGTAAATTACGTTTCTCAATTGGCTTAAGACCTGGTTCACTAATATGCACATGATGAATTAACTTAACCATTCCTTCAAGTTCTGAAACCTGCTCTTCATTTTGAATCATTGTTCCTACATCAAGATTCAATAGAAATCCCCTTGAATTTACGCTCTTAATCAAATTCAAAGCAGAAATTGTATCATTAATATAGTTGGTATGGTAAATGGGAGGATTTGCTTCCATACCTATTGTTGTTCCATGTTCAAAAGCATAATCACCCAGTTCTTTAAAAAAATTTATTGCTAAATTTGTATCTGAACCTTCTATCAAATTTCTATTTCTAGGACATCCAAATACTAAGTTCTTACAATCAATAGCTACTGCAAAATCTATTGCCTTTTTTGTGTAGTCAATAAGGATTTGCCTTTCTTTATCACTTCCAAAAATCCTTTCTTGTCGTCCAAACCAAATTGATTGCATAGATGACACACTGAAGTCATAATCCTTCTTTAATTTCTTACTCCAGAAACTTCCCTCTTTATTTTTATCATAAGGTGCTTCAGGGAAAATTCTGGTTGGAGCAATCTCTAAACCAGAATACCCATATTTTTTCATTAGATTATAGGCTATAGCATCATTTTCCGTTATCCAGCCTATGTTGGAAATTGATAATTTCATAATATCAGTCTCCTTTTAATATTCTTACATTACTAACAGATAGTTGATCATTAGTACCAAATAATATCGTATCAATATTATAAATCCCAAAAATAATCTTCATTTACTCGAATCATATACGTTCTAGTATCAGGAAAAACTATACTTTTGTACCTTCATTAGTAAAATCATAAAAAACTCTTTTTTTCTTAAATATCAATATTATTACTATAGTTATTAAAATAAATAATAAATAAGTTTTTGTAATTAATGTAGTATTAAATTATGAAAGTAATTTCTAATGTAATAAATACTATTATTTATCATTCTTTTTCAAAAACTCTAATGTAATATTTTTTATTTCTGTTATCTTAAATCTCCTCTTGTTTTACAAAATACTTAATCTCTTTAAGGACTTCATTTTTTTTACATATATACCCACCACATCCCCCAAATACTTCACTATAAATTGTTTTATAATCATAATCTGCTGGCGTTTTGTCAAGCTCATTAACAAAATCCTCGTCTGTTAGGTACTTATAAAGTTCCCTCACAGAAATAGGTTCTGTTGCTGGATGCCATATAGTTAATCCTACATCTAATGCTGTCTGAATATCAATCCATAATCTATCAAGATTATAAAACTGATAAACACTTCTGCTATCTGTAAAATTCAGTGCTGAAAAACCTAATGACCTGAATTTCTCCTTAAGATCTTCTCGATTTTTCTCTGAAACTTTAACTTTATAAAATCCATTCTTCTGTATCTGGTAGTATTTCCTTAATCCAGGATCTTTTTCAGCTAATTCTTCAAACTTATCTTTTTTCAATATAAAAGGAATTACATTGATATAATCATATATAAAATTCTTCTTAATATTTTTACCAAATAATCCTGGAAGTCTAATGATAAGTGCATCTGGATAATGTTTTCTAACCCAAAGTTCAAGCTGATATCTATTATATCCATATGCATGAAGATTTTCTGTATCAATCCTTGAATTCTCGTCTACATCCCTTGGCACTTTAAATACGTCAATTGTTGATATCAGAACAAGTTTCTTCGGATTTATCTTTGTAATGTTTTTCTCTGCCTGAACAATAAGCTCCATATCTTTTTCAGGCTCATTATTTGCCAGATATTTTTCAGCTCTAAGACCTGCATAAATTAACAAATTTGGATTTATACCATATGCTTCCTCTATATTTTTTGAGTTATATACGGCATCAAAATTTCCTTCAGCATAAATATTGCTTCCTACAAATCCTGTATAACCTATAAGTACTGTTTTCATTATTTTACTCCTTACTTTGTCAATTTTTCGATACTCTCAAAGCTATATTGCTTTCTCTTAAACACAAGATTAACCAATAACTGTAGATATTTAATAACAATAGTTAAAATTCCAAATAACCCAAAGAAAGCAACAGATAAGAACAACATAGTTGTTGTCCACCCTGCAACGGGATTAGATGTTGTATATACAACAATAGAATATACCATCATTAACACCGACGTAAATATCATCAATGCTGTCATCATTTTAGAGAAGCTATATCCTATTTTTGTGAAAAGGATAAGAGAATCAATAGCCAAACTCGCTCTAAAATTCTTTTCTTTCTTATCTATAGATAATAATATTTGGTTTACCACTTTGTACTTAATATTATCTGTCTTAAGTCCACAATTTGCATATATAACTTTTCTATATGGAATTGTCTTGTTCATGGACTCAATACGATTAAGAATTCTTCTACTTAGTACTCGAAAGCTCTCCGTAGACATCTTGTAAGATAAATCTGTATATCTATCAAAGACCTTATAAAATAATCTTGAGGTAAACTTCTCTTTTCTATCTGCAGATGCACTAACTATATCATATCCTTTTAAAGATCTGTTATAAATCTCCATTATCAATGCAGGATCAAAATCCAGATATGTATTATCAAATTCAAACACAAAATCTCCTATAGACATATTTATTCCAGCATTCATAGAAAGTTCTAAACCATGAAAATAACTCATATTAACTACAGATACACTGGTTGTTATCACAATCTGACTTGTTTTTTTTATTAATGTAAGAGAATTGTCATCGGAAGAATCATTAACACAAATAATTTCAGAATGTTCGAAGTTTTCCTCCATCACTCTAATAATCATTTTCAAAAAATTCTCCACTCTATTTTCTGCGTTATGCACATATATAATCGCCGAAACAAAATTCTTCTCTTTATTTGTATTCGTCATCGCTTAGCACCTCTTCCAAATCGTATATATTTTAACATTTTTATATTCTACTTGTTTTATAATCTATTGCTTATCTAAATATACTGTTTTTCTTCCAATAAAATCAGAATTTTTTATAATAAATTTTCTTTTTTAATTTTTTATTTTCTTTTTTAGAAAACATAAACCCATGAATAAATATTTTATATTATTATAAAAATCACTTATATCTCCTCTTTATGTTAATTAAATCATTTTACAAATAGTTTTAAGTTTTCACTTTCTTGTTCTTGTAAAAATATTCAACCCTATAAAGTATTATCTAGATCAAGAATAACACATTTCTTAATTTTCCCTTTATCATCTTTACGAGATACTATGTTGCACAGTTTCTGAGTATGGTTCGAGAATAAAAATCAGTACATATATCTATCAAGTTTTCGCAATTTTTTCTAATTCTCTATATTTTCTTCCACCTTATTCCTAATATTAATGATACTAATATAATAGGAAAAACAATAAGCATTAGACTATATACATACCTCATTTCTGCAAAAACTGGAGTCGCCAACATAATAGTAATCCAATTCATGAAAACAGGGGTACTAATAGATATATGTCTATTACGACAGAACATTTGAATAAACATCATAAAGATTAAAGCTAAAAACATAGTACCCATATTATTTAGATTACCTAATATGGGAATTTTTTCATATATATATCTCCATTCATACATATTTTTCCAAGATTTCTGTCCCCAAAAAACAGAGTATAATCCTTGATCATTTTGATAAATTCCTTCACCAAATGGATAATACTGCATATCGGGATACCAATATCCAAGTGTAATATCTAATTCTGCTTTTATATATGACAAAGGATATCGCAAACCTATCTTTAACCATAAACTCAAAAATTCAAGTTTATTCTCTTTTATCCATATATCTCCTCCATTTCTAGCTACTAAATTCTTGGTAGGATCTGCAAATCTACTATTATAGGTATTTCTAATTTCATTAAGTGAAGCTAGTTTTTGTATTTCTTTAATTTCTTGTTCTTTCAGTTTATCTTCATGTTCTACTACAACTCGGGCAATATGTTGAAGTGGTACAGACAGAGACTCTGTTATATTACCTTTTTGTATATTAAAATAATTATAGATAGGTACTGTAATTATTCCATATAAAATAACGGGTACTATTAATACAAGAAAGAGCTTTTTTTTAAAATCTTTTTTATATTTTAACAATATTACAGAGGACAAAATAATAACTATAATTCCATTATTTCTAATCATAGAAACTAAAAAAGCTGATATAGACAATAAAATCCATAAACTTCTTTTATTATTATTCATTATGCATAATTGCAAAATTATCATAGTAAACCATAATAAAATTCCAGCATATAATACATCCTTCCACATTGTTATAGCATATATCGCATGAAGTGGATTAATTGCATAATATAAAATTAACATGATACACCATTTTAAAGATAAACCTATCTTTCTCAAAACTACAATGGTATAAGAATATATTAATGCTAATATTCCCATTTGAACTAAGGAATAAAATGCTACTCCACAATTGCTATTTTTTCCAATTTTTTCACCGATTTGATAACATAATTTTATTAACATTGTATGCAAAACTGGATGATGATTAGTAAGCGCTGCTTGACCTTTAGCCTGCATTATTTGTACAATAGAATCATACGTACATATTCCCGGATAATAGACTATAAAATACGGAATCCAACACAATAGTATAAAAAAGAATGTAAATAATCCTATTTTTTTTAATGTTGATTTTTCTATAGTTACATAATTTAACTCTTGCGTTTCTAACCTTGAAAATAATTTAGAAAAAAGGAAATAAAATAATATCCAAAGTCCAATAAATACCACAATTATTGTCACAATATCCTCTAAATCTCTCCAACCTCCTAATTCAATTGGTACTGCATCTTTTATTGTTATCTGTTTTTTTCTAGATAATGAATCCAAAATACTTTCATTACTAATTATTATCCTTCCTACTGTTAATATAAGAGCAAAAATTCCGCTTACTGTTAAGGAATATCCCCGTACTCTCTTATTATACCAATCAAATCCATATTTGGAATAACCCCATAAAATTAAACATAAAAGAAATATATTTATAATACTTCCTGAGTTATACTCCGAATACAAAGATAATGCTATTGTTGAACTTAATGCTAATAGAAGTATAATCGTTTTACTTTTTAATCCTTTTTTTAACATAATTTCTCCTAATTTTCTTTCTTCATTTACTTTCTTTTCTATTTGTTTTTGTTGCACTTTATAATTCTGTCTTAAAATCTTATTCTTTTTTATTTTTCTTTCAAATACTTATTAATTTGTTCTAAAATTTCTGCTACTTATATTGTAATTCCTTCATTGATAAAATTATTCTATCATAAAAGTTAAATTAACTTCTTGTAGTAGTTTTCGCTTAAAATACAGAAATCTATAAAAACTGAAAAAATCCTTGTGTCTTAAAATTCAGGTTTTTACCTGTTTAAAAAAGGAACTTTTTTATATTTCTGGCAGAACTTCTATCATCATTTCAAAAAACTCTTTTATCCTATTCTTTATGTTATATAAGAAATTTTTTCTTTATTTTTCCTCACTTAACACCTCATCTAAATCATATACGGTATTAATCTTTCCTGATAAAACTCCTATACAAGTAGGATTTCTAGAATAGGTTTTTATCACGGTGGGTCTAGAATCATCTATTTCAGAACTCATCAAAATAGGTTTCATAGAAAAAAGAGAGCTTTGATAACTGAATTGATAGTCTTCCTTTAAATACTTTCTAGCTAAATTCGCCATATATGGAAATGCGGTTTTAGGTTTCCCTTGACAGTCATTACAATTTCCTAAATAATGAGGATTACAAAATTCTTCCTTTCCTTCTTGACATATAAAGGTAGGAATAGGCGCATAACTGGTCACATGTGGAGTAAAGGTGACGGCTGTTAAAGAGTGTAATCCTGTTTTTCCAAAAGGCATAATAGAAAAAAATGGCCCATCCATTACAGTAAATCCATACTCTCTCAACTTGTCATTCACCTCACATAAAATGATTTCACAGAGTTCATATTTTATTTTAAACTTCTCAAATCCCAGCTTATCTAAAATTTGGTTTGTAGAAGCATAAGTGGCATTTACTAAAAATCTAGTTTGATATTTTTTTCCAATATCCAGCTCTAATTCATATACATCCTGTAATTTTACAATATTTTTTATTTTTGTATTATATTGAACTTCCACATTTTTTAAAGGCTCTAACTTGTTTAATAAATAATTTTTCAGAATCATCGCATCATAGGTATATTCTCTCGTTAAAAATGCGCCATCACATACTCCATTTTTAAAAAATCTTTCTGGATGTAATTCTTCACAAGGAATATTTGCCGCTTGACAGAATTTTTTAAATTGTTTTCCATTAGACCATGAATATTTACTGGAAGTTGCATATATTTTGTGAAACTCTTTATTAATACAGAAACCATAATCTTTATAAAATCTCTCAAAATATCCTGCGGATTTCATCGCGGTAGAGATAGAACGGGGATAATGATATCCCTGATGAACCCTTGCCTGATTAATATAAGTAGCTCGTCTAAATGGTGTTTGATCACATTCCAATACTAATACATTTTGTCCTTTGTTTCCACAAAAGAGAGCAGAATATAACCCATACAATCCTGCTCCGATTATTATCTTATCATATCTCATTTTTCTCTTCCCCACTATCATAGACCTTATCCAAAATCTTACAGAATTTTAAGCCAATACTTTTACAAGAAAAGTTTTCATTCACATATTTCTCTGCTCTATTTACAATTTTTTCTCTGTCAGGACTATTGATAAAATGAAACATCGTTTCTATTTGCTTTGTTTCTTCCATATTTTTCAAACATAGTCCTCTTCCTTCCTGAACAAGTTCCTTCAATGAGCCTACTGCATGAACGATAACAGGACATCTGCAAATCATAGCCTCTATCACGGTCATTCCAAAGGATTCGTTATGAGATGTCGAAATATAGCATCCTCCGCTATTCGCAGCTAAACTATAGATTTCACTCATCTTTTGATAATCAACTTGAGGAATCCATCTCACTTTACATTCAAGATCTAACTCATAAATCATTTCTTCAAATTCTTTGATTTCCTCTACCCTTGACTTCAATCCCCCTACCACCCAGAAAATTAAATTGTCATCTAATTTACTCAACTCACTCGCAATTTTCAAAAATAATTTCCAATTTTTATGTGGATCTATTCTTCCCACCCATAATACTATTTTTTTTCGATAGGGAAATTCACACTGTGGCTGATAAATTAAATTTCCACTAACTGCATTTCCTAATATAAAAATATTCTTATTGTTCACCTTGCTCTGCACTAACTTTTTCTGATATTCAGAAGGAACAATAATAAAATCTACAGAATCTATTACCTCTGAACCTAAATATTTCAATCCTTCCTCATAAGTAGTATGAACTTCAAGCCCTATCTTTCCATCATATTCTATCGCTTTTATCATCTCTAATATTTCTTTTGAATCGATAGCGATTACAATATCATAGTGATTATCTATGATCAGCTTTTTTATATTTTCTGCGTATTCCTCAATATAGACATTTCCATTCCAATCATGGAACATAGAAAGCCCACCATAATCTTTAAAAAAAAGCAGATCTATCTCATACAAACTTGTATTCACTTCTTTTAATCTGTTCACTAATGCGGTTTCCACGCCGCCTTTTGTACAAAACAAATACGATATTAAAATTTTCATTTTTCCCTCATTGGTATCTCATCCATTATTTTTTTATATTTTTTATACAACTCAATAATTCTTCACATTTCTTTCTCCATGTATTGCTTTCAATAAATGATTGAACTTTTTCTTCCTCCATCACAGTCTTCACAGAAGAAAGAATCGCAGCTTCAAATTCCTCATATCCTATCGCAATAGAAACATAAGGATATTCAGCAATTTCTGGCATATTCGATGCTACAACAGGGAGTCTTAGCTGAAGATATTCAAAAACTTTTATGGGATTCACTCCTTTTGTTAATTCATTATTAATAAATGGAATGATCGCGACATCCCAATAAGCAGCATATTTCGGCAATTCTTCCGGCAACTTCTTCCCATATAAAATAACATTACTTGGAACACGCAACTTTTCAGGCGCGCCATAGCCTATCATATGAAAAGTCCAATCCATATGATTCTTAGCTAATTGCTTTATTAACTCCCAGTCAAACCATGCATCTGTTAAATGTCCGAAATATCCTATCTGCAAAGTTCCTTTTGTAAAATCATATTCTGGCAGCCGTTTTGCTTTTTTCATACGCTCTGCATCTACCCCATTCGTGATAATATAATAGGGTTTCGGAAGCAGAATATCTTTTTGAATTTTTTCTTTCAATACATGAGCCGTTGCAATATTCACATCTACAATATTAGCAACACGTCTTTCTACTTTTTTGTCATACCATTCCGCTTGTCCACAATGAGAAAACTCTTCCCAGTCATCTATCACATCATAGATGGTCTTCCAGCCAAAAGAATTAGCAATTTCAATAATTTGTGTCACATAAGGATGCGGAAATTCCACTAAAAGACATTTATCCTTTATCTCTTTAAAGTAATCCTCAAAAATATTTATTTTTATCTGAACTAATATATCAATGGGAATTTTTATCATATTCTCTTCTAAAGCATCTATTTCTTCCCTTGTATCCCATCGCCAATAAGCGAAAATAATCTTTTTCCCCAATTCGCGCGCTTCATGAATCAATCGAATATTTCTCTGCCCTTCACTGTCAATATATTTCACACCACTAAATACAAGTATGAGCTGATCATCTTCTTTCAGACTACTCTCAAATTCCCTTACATACTCTAATATTCCTTTTTCTTGTGTATTATTTTTTAGTATAGCTTCTATTTCAGGTTCATCTAAATATTTCTTTTTTATCCAATGTTTCCACTTTTGAGGGAGCATAGCTCGAACTTTTTCATAAAATCTCGAATTTCTGATAATCGATACCCGATATTTTTTGTCTGTAAAACTTTTATGAACATTACCCCCTATCCGTTTTATTCCTCTTAATGGCGATGTAACCTTCCATGAAAAAGATTTATAAGTTTTTTCTCTTTCTATTTGCAAGTCATAAATCATATTTTTCATATAATCTATTTGTCTTTTATTAAATTCTTCTTGTTCTGTTACACCTGCTATTTTCTTTTTTTGCCTATTGACCTCTCTCTCATATTTTATATTTTGTTCTTTTTCTAACCCTAATTGTTTCTTTAATTCTATAATTTTATCTTTTTGTTCCTCTATCTCACACTCATATTTTATCTTCTGTTTTCCATCTAAACTTATCTGTTCCTTTAATTCAATGATTTTATCCTTTTGCCTATTTACTTCACACTCATATTTTATTTTCTGTTCTCTGTTTAAACTTATTTGTTCTTTTAATTCAATAATCTTATCTTTTTGTTCCCCTATCTCATGTTCATATTTTATCTTCTGCTCTTTATCTGAAATGACTTGTTCACTTAATTCAATAATCTTATTTTTTTGTTCTTCTGTTTCTTTTTCATATCCCAAAACTTCCTTTGATAAACAATTTACTCTCTCTTCATATTCCTTTATTTCACCCTGAAATTGTTCTATCTTTAATAAATCCCCCTTCTCTTCCTCTGTTAATCTTTTCACTTCATCTGTTAATTTCTTATTATCCGTCAACTGTATTTGATATTGCTTATTTACCTCTTCTAGTTCTTCCCCTAACTTTTGCCTCTCTTTTTCATCTATCTCAATTATCTGTTTATATTCTTTTTCAAACCCTTCTACAAAATCCTCTAAACAAGATTGATTGATTTTTTCCCGTTCGTTTGTATATACCAAAAGAATCTGCCGATCCGCATATAACGTATTTTCTATATGAGTACAATCCATATAATTTGCATAAATCAATTTCATCTTTTCTATATGAAATGGAATATTTTCCGTATCAAATTTATTGCAATGCTCCTCTATCTGCATCGTTTCCCGAAATGGTATTAAAACAATAAAATACCGATTCACACATTTCACTAAATTTTCTGCTGCACCCCACGGATTTTCTATATGCTCTAATACATTGGAGATATACCCTACATCAAACCTCCTTTCTTCCATTTCTTCCTTGGAAATATCTTTTTGAAAGAAATCATACTGGGGATAATTTTCTTTTGCCTTTTCAATCGCACTTCTAGAAAAATCCATACCGCTGACCTCTGTTTGTAACTGTGTATTCAACACACAAACAGCTTCTCCTAATGCACACCCAAAATCACAAATAGTCAGTTTTTCTAATTTAATTTCATTTTTAAGCCAATCTGGTAATAATTCTAGTGCAATATAGGCGAAAAACTCTGTCTGTTCCTTTCCCTGCATAGCTTCCCAATCCACCAAAAATCTATTATCCCAATATTCTTCCGTATTGATTTCACTCATTTTGTTAATCCTTTTCCTTTCATAAATTTTACTAGACACGGAAACCTACCACCTTTCGGCAGTGTATAGTTGACAAAAACTTCCCGTATCTTCATACCATTCCATCTTTTTATTCGAGGAAACTATACTTATCATAAAACTATTTTTCAAAAAGCAGAACAGCCAACGAACGAGCGGAGGCAAGGAAGTATTCCATAAGAAGCCCCTTGAAAGACGTCGGCACTTAATGAGCAGTTTCGCAAGAAGCGAAACCGCGAATTTAGTACCGTTACGTCTGGAACGGAGCGAAAGCGCGGCTTCGCTGGAATACTTCCTTGCCTCCGCGACCCTTTCCACCTCCAATGAAACAAACAATTTTCAAATTTCCCAATCCCCTAAACCTCAATATCCCCTATTACATATAATCTATCTGCGCTACCACATCAAATACACCAAAAATCTTTTTATCCGTATACATTTTAAAATAAAACGCGCCCTCAATATATTCATAATAAGTAATAGAAGCATTCGCCCGATTTTCTAACGCTACTACTAAATAATAATCCCCATTTGCTAACCTCGGTGTAAATTCAAAAACAATTCTTTGATTTTTTCCCCTTTTCAATTTCATTCCTTCGTCATATGTGGTTTTCACAATGATATCTGTGCCTTCTGTATTTTTAATGGAAAATGCTATAGAAAAATATTCTATCTCTATCTCTTTTTCAACATCTAGTTCTATCACTACTTTCATTTTATCTTCTGCATGAAAGACCGTCTGTTCCTTCCCCTTCTCATCACAAAGAACCGCCTTTTTCACCATTCCTGTCTTTGTCCCCCAATGTGCAATACTATTTGGAAATAATCCCCCTTCTATTTTGCTGGCTTCCTTTTGAGGCTCTTCCACCTCTTTTTTATCCACTACCTCTTCCGTTTCTTTTTCCTCTATATTTGTTTTTAACGTCCCTGTCCCAAGGAGCTTATAATCCGTAAATTCCGAAATATCATCTAAATACATAAATTCTGTATATTTCGCGCTGATAAATGTCGGATCTCCAATGTCAACTAACTTCCCCTTATTAATCCACATCGCCGTATCACAAAATGTTCTCATCATTCCCACATCATGACCTACATATAAAATTGTGACTCCCTTTTCTCTGAACTCTTTAAACTTATTAAAACACTTTGCCTGAAAGCGCATATCCCCTACACTCAAAATTTCATCTACGATGAGAATATCTGGTTCTACATTAATCGCACAAGAAAAGGCGAGTCTGGCAAACATACCGCTGGAATAAGTTTTTACTGGCTGATATACATAATCTCCGATTTCTGCAAAATCTATAATATCCTGTAATTTCTCTTCCATTTGCCCTCTGGTAAATCCCATCAGCGTACCATAGAAAAAGATATTCTCTATCCCTGAGTACTCCATATTAAAACCTGTCCCCAGTTCTAATAAAGAAGAAACTTTTCCTGAAATAGTAATACTTCCGCTAGTAGGTTCATAAATACCCGTGATCATCTTTAAAAGTGTAGATTTTCCAGAACCATTCCTTCCCATAATACCGAGAATTTCCCCTTTTCTTACATGGAAACTCAAATCCGTGATCGCATAAAAATCTATATGGCGTATCTTTCCGCTGATACTGAATGCCTCTTTCATTTTATCCATTGGCGAATCATACATTTTAAACACTTTAGAGATATGATTCACCTGTATTTTATCATTCAAATCCATTCTTACACCTCATCTTATTAAGTTTAGACAGTATCTGCAAAATGGGGTTTTAATCTGGTATAAACATTAATACCAATCACCAAAACAAGAATAGTAACTATCCAAAAATATAATCCCAGCATCGGTCTTTCCCAAAACCATCTCCTGCCCAATATAGCATCACGATATCCTTCTACTAAATAATAAAAAGGATTTAATTTAAGAGCCATCTGCACTTTAGGCGAAAACATACTCATATTCCATGCGATGGGCGTCCCCCACATTCCTATCAATAAAATAATACTAATAATCTGATTTAAGTCCCGAAAGAAAACCACTATCGAAGAAGTCAATAATGATAATGCAAATACTAATGCAATCGTCGCCGCCATATAATAAAGAATCTGTAACAGCCTAACAGTAGGATAATATCCCAAAATAGCACACACAAGGAGTACAATTACGAAAAAAAATAAGTGAATATAAAAACTAGAAAGTATTTTTACAAGCGGTAAAATATTAATATTAAATTTCACTTTTTGAATCAGATAATTATATTCTAAAAAGCTGTTGCTCGCGAGCGAAAATGATTCCGAAATAAACAGCCAAATGACGATTCCAGAAATAAACCATAATATAAAAGGAATTCCATCTACATCACCACTTCTGAATCCAAATTGAAACACTGCCCAATACACAATAATTGTCATGAGCGGCTGTAAAATTCCCCAGACCATTCCAAAATATGTCCCTGAAAACCTTCTCTGCACATCTTTTGTTGATAAATCTATCAGCAGACGCCTGTCCTCATAAATTTCCCTGATTAACTTAACCGCACTCATCTTTTTATCTCCTTATGCCATTCCAAGATGTGTTTCACTATCCTCTCACTGCTGTGTCCATCTCCATAGGGATTTACAGCATGTGCCATTTGATGATAACTGTCTTTCTCGGTTAAAAGCACTTTCGCTTCTTTATAAATGTTCTCTTCTTCCACTCCCACCACTTTCACTGTTCCTGCTTCTACTGCTTCTGGTCTTTCTGTTTCTGTTCTCAATACTAAAACTGGCACACCACATGCAGGTGCTTCCTCCTGTAATCCTCCAGAATCTGTCATAACAAAATAGCTTTTTGACATAAGATTATGCATATCTTCCACATCTAATGGATGAATCAAATGCACCCTGTCCATATCTCCTAATATTTCTGTTGCGGTATCGCGCACTGCCGGATTCATATGTACAGGATAGACCACTTCTATATCAGAATACTTTTCTACCATTCTTTTTACTGCTCTACAGATATTTACTAATGGCTGCCCTAAGTTTTCTCTTCTATGGGCAGTCATGAGAATACATCTTTTATCCCTGAAATCTATCTTCTGTAAATCACTATCTTTATATTGATACCCTTCTTTTACCGTTGTCTGGAAAGTATCTATTACCGTATTTCCTGTTACATAGACATTTTGTATGATATTTTCTTTTTCAAGATTATCCTTATTATTTTTTGTTGGAGCGAAATGAAGATCTGCTATCTTTCCTATCAGACTCCGATTCATTTCTTCTGGAAATGGGGAATATTTATCATAAGTGCGAAGACCTGCTTCTACATGTCCCACTGGAATCTGCTGATAAAAAGCTGCTAACGCTGCTAAAAAAGAAGTAGAAGTATCTCCATGCACAAGCACGATATCTGGTTTCTCCGTCTTCAATACTTCTTCAAACTTTTCCAAAATACGAACCGCAATCGTTGTCAAGGTTTGTTTTGGCTGCATAATATTCAAATCATATTTGGCTTCTATTTTAAATATTTTCATAACCTGATGAAGCAATTCTCTATGTTGTCCTGTCAGGCAAACTACACTCTCTATTTCAGAATGTTTCTGTAGTTCTAAAATTAAAGGGCACATCTTGATTGCTTCTGGTCTTGTTCCAAATACACTCATTACTTTCATTTCATTTCCTCCACAAAGGTTCATCTGAATTTTTTTCTTTGCTCAGTTTTTTCATAGATCATTTAACACTATCAAACTTAATATCTGATTAATCTGTTGTACTCTTGCCTTCCACCCATTTTTTCTTATAAACTCTTTTCTTTCCTCTTCAGTACGAAATGGTCTTTTTATCGGCTGGCTCATCCATTGTCCAATTTCCTTTTTCTCGTTATAAATCATCAGATATTGTTTCAACTTCAAAGTTTCCATACTCTCCACTGCCAGCACTGGCTTATTAGCTGCCAAATATTCATATACTTTAACTGGATTTATCGTATCCAATAATTCTGACTTTTTAAAATTATATAAACACACATCAAATTCTTTTATAATCTCTGGCAACTCCTCATTCTTTTTCACTCCTAAATATTTCACCCTCGGATTCTTATTTTCCGGCAGATAATTCCTCCCCACCAATATGATTTCATATTCTGGACTGATAGAAAGCAGCTCCTCAATGATCTCCATATCAAACCATTCCCCTATCGTACCAATATATCCAATCCGTTTTACCTCTGTTATTTCTCCATATTCCCTATTCTTTTGAAATGTCTTTTCCATAAATTCCTCTGCCACCGCATTTGGTATCAAATAAACTGGTTTCCCTATTTTTTTTATTTCTTCATAAAACTTTTGACAAGTCACAATTATCACATCAGAAACCGCTACCATCTTTCTTTTATTCCGCTGTAATGTTTTCTTCCATATTTTAGAAGAAACAAGCATATCTTCTTCGTCCATCTTGTCAAAAATAATAGGTTTCTTTTTGATATGTCTGATTAGGGTATACCATCCCGAATACCCGACCCAGATGAAATGACATTCCCGAATTAACTCTCTTAATTGTAAAAGTTCCCACCAATTATTCGCCCCCAATAGATCGAATATCTCAATACTTTTATGAAAAGTCAGACACCCATTTAAACGAATCACAGTTAAATTATCATTCACTTTTTTCTGTTCTCTGATACAAGATCTTCCGCCCTTTATAAGTTGTCGAATCAAGCTTATCGTAGGTTCAATATAATAGATTTGATGATCTTTGGATAAAAACTCTGCAATCTGCTGAGGTCTTTGTTTCATATCTGAATAATAGATAGGTGCAAAATATAATATTTTCATCGCTTATAACACCCCTAACAAAAATAAAATACGGTAAATCATATCATCTATTCTTTGCTGACGATAAATTTGCCTTGATCTGCTGATATAACATCTGCTTTTTATATCTTTTTTATATTCTGCTACCATCGCTACTATTTTGTATTTCTCATATTGCGTTCCATATACTCGGATAAATTCCCGTGCCTGATCGCTTAAGGTATTCTTTCTTTTTCCAAATCTCTTCTTTCGCACGATCCAATGTTTTATCCAACTGTTTTGTATCCCTACTTGATTATTCAAATGTTGTCGATAAAAAAGATAGGAATTTTGATCATAAATTACACTCCCAAAACAAGATGCACTTAAATATAGCCACCAGTCATGTAAGATCTCACATTTCGGGATATGTAAAATCACTAACTGCAATAATTTTTTATTAAAAACCTCTGTACACCCTATAAAAATATTTTCCACTAAAGCATTTCCGAGTCCCGGATCTTTTTTATTATGAAATATCATTTCTTTTGTATATTCTAAATTTTCACTCGCATAAGTTACCCTTCCCCCATATAATAATGGTTTTCCCTTATCCTTTTTCTCATCTTCTCTTTCCAATAATTCTACTGCCTTTTTTATCTTTCCCGGCAGCCAAACATCATCTTGATCCGCAAAAGCATAATAATCTGCTCTCTTATCTGCCTTTTTCATTAAATCAAAAAAACTATTTTGAACTCCCAGATTTTCTCCCACATAATAATCAATATCCCTATAATTTCGTGCATACTCTTTCAGAATGTCTACTGTTTTGTCTGTTGAACCATCATCTCTAATCAACAAACTAATTTCTCGATAATCCTGATGTAATATACTATCTATTTGTTCTCTCAAATACTTTTCTCCATTATAAGTAGACATCAATATCTGTACTTTTTTCCATTCTTTTTTTGGTTCTAAAGAGTACACTCCGATAAATCCTTTCACTCTCTTTTTTTACTTTCTCTTCTTCATATTCCTCTAAAATCGGATACTCCTTTCTCTTCTTTGGGTAATTCCTCACCCGTTTCATACACCTGATATAATCTTCCAAACTAGAGCATAAAAAAAGATCTCCTTTTTTTCCTAAATCTCTATTTCCTCTTATCTCAGAACAAATACAGGGCAGTCCTGCTGCCATCGCTTCTAACAAAGCAACCGGCAATCCCTCCTGTTTCGACGGAAAAATAAAACAATCCGATATCTTTAATAAATCTATAATATCTTTCCTATATCCGATTAATTTCACTTGCTTTTCTAGCTGATATTTCTTTATCTTTCTCTCTAAATTTCTTCTCTCTTTCCCTGTCCCACAAATAATATATCTTAAAGAATTATCTTCTTTTAATCTCGCCATCGCCTTAATAATCACTTCATGATTTTTTCTCTTCGTCAGTTCTCCTACACTGATAAAGACAAAATCCTTTTCGTCTATTCCTATTTCTTTTCTCTTTTCCTTCCTTTTTTCTTCTCCCTTTCGATATCTCTCCCTATCAATTCCCACTCCATTTATCTTTTCTGCTCTCCCATTCCGAGCAAAATGAAATCTCTTCGCTCTTTCATAATCCTCTTCATTAATCGTGATCAACACATCGGTATCATGTGCCAACCATCGTTCTACCGGATAAAAAAATATCCAGTTCTGTATAGGAGCACCTCGATAAAAATGAAATCCATGTGCTGTGTAGAGTACTGGTTTTGTCCCTGTCCTCTTTGCTGCCAACCTTCCTAACACGCCTCCCATCGGTGTATGACAATGTACCAAATCAAAAGTTTCTTTCTTCATCAAACACTTCAACTGTCGAAAAGCCCTATAATTCTTCCCTATTTTAAAAGGTGAGCGCACGAAGTCAATCTGATGACAAATCACTCCCGTCCCCTTTAACCTATTATTATCTTTGCCATACACAGGCATATGAAAGTTACTGGCATAATGTACTTCATATCCCAATCTTTGCAATATTTTCACATTATTCATTTCAAACTGTGGTACAAATCCACTTACCGTTGTTATTATCAGCA
>CANRVK010000013.1 GCA_947643285.1 uncultured Eubacteriaceae bacterium | reverse complement strand
ACGGAGCGAGAGCGCGGCTTCGCTGGAATACTTCCTTGCCGCAGCGTCCCCTTTTGGTTTCCAAGTAAAATCACACGATCAATTCCTTTTCACTTTCACAATCACCTAATAAAATCCATTTTGGGTAAGTTTCATTTGATTAAAGCTAAATAAGAAATAGAAAAACTCAGACAAAAGTACAAAGCAGAATAAAAATAACATTTCCCCCTTATGATATTTTAGTGTCACATCACCTGATTTTTCTATCCTTCAGATAGAATCTTTCCAAATCTCACCTCATTTTTCCGCTTTCGCAGCACTTTTCTTTTGGACGAAATCAGCGAAACCTCTTCATGTTATATTGTTCTTCTCATAATTTCAAAGGTATTATAAATATCTAATCTCCCATATCCCCACTCTCGATTTGGATATTCCAGTTCTGGCTTCCTAATAGCTCCTCTGATCAAATACCCCTTTACACTATTTGTATTCATTATAATATCTCTTCCCAATACCATTCCCCATTCCACTAACAACGCTGCTGCACCTGCCAAATGTGCTGCTGCAATACTAGAACCACTCCTCACTACATATCCGCCCCCAGTATTCGGTCCATAGATATTCACTCCGGGAGCTGCCAAATCTGGTTTGACGTAGGCTGCTCTTGTATACCCCCTGCCAGCCTTTAAATAAATACTATTTTCTCGGTGGCTGTATGTTGTAACAGAAATCGGTCCTAATGCTACAGATGGCGATGTAATAGTGATATAAGGGTCTGCCTGTAAAAAATATGTCCCTTCTCCTAAAAAAGTTCTCACAGGAAGCCACATATCAAATATTCCCATACGAATATTTCCAAAGACCTGAAATTTCCAAAGACCTGGCGTAGGATCTTGAAAACGCATAAATATTAAGGTTTCTCCTGAAGCGCCCAATGGCATAATATAATCAATATAAATCTTAGTCTTTTCAAACAAAAAATCATAGTTTTCATTCGTTCCGATTCTCGCTGGTATTTTAGGTATTACCTCCCCTGTCGGCGAAGTGATAGAAACACTAGATGTCACAGGAAGCTGTGTCCATAATTCCAGACAAAATCCCTTTGTATCCTGCCCTACAATCATTTCCACCTCTTGACTTTCCCGTTCCTCCATAAAATTTCCCCGATAATGTGTATTTTCATTTCCCTCATTTCCACATGCTGTCACAACAGTAGGTCCTAATGTATTAGAAAGCTCATCTAAAAAGCGCTCCAAATAAATAATATTCGCATGACCCCCCATATTACTAGAAAGTCCAATTACAAGCACCCACGGTTTTCCCGTTTTTAAAGCATAATCCATCAAAAACCGTACTCCTAACATGATATCAGATTCTTGATATGCAATCGCATCTTCTTTAATAAAATAATAATCCCTTAAATATTGTTTTGCTGGTTTTAATTTTACCATAACAATATTCGCATTTGGAGCAGCTCCGCTAAAATCATTGGAAATATCCTCATTTCCTGCCGCAATGCCTGCGATAAATGTACCATGCCCATTTTCATCTCGGCTCGGCACAATATCAAAAGGATTATCAGAAGCTAAAGCACGGTTAATATCCTCACTTGTATATACTGATCCATAAAAAAGCCCTTCTGGAGGTGTGCCTGTCTGTATAGTCTGATCCCAAATCGCTCCTATCCTTGTTGTTCCATCAGAAAATCGAAATGCCGTATGTGTATAATCGATTCCTGTATCGATGAATCCGATTGTCACTCCCTCACCTGTTAAATTCAAATATGGCTGATTTCTCAATCTTGTCACTCCAATTTCATCCATATTTGTACTATCTGCTAAGGTATATAACTTAGGAATCGACTGATAACCAAGAGAAAGTCTTGTTCTTATACTATCATCATCTGAAATATATAAAATACTATATTTAGAATTAACATCTTGTGTACATGTCCCATCTCTTGAAATAATATAATTTAAAACATCTTCACTATATGTAGAAATAAAATCCCGATAGTCATTCGATAAAATTCTCTCTCTACATTCTTCTAAATTTTGTTCTGGCATAATTATCCTACCTTTTAGAAAACCATCTTATCTTAAATATATTCCTTTCTTCTTCCTTCCATTACTAAAAGAATCGGTTTCTCTTTCATTTCTCTAATGCCCTAACAAAATATCATTGTTGATTCCAAATCCCATCTTCTCCTATCCAATATCCATCTGGTGTCGTCGTATTTATCAACATATAGCCTCTTTCATCAAAATAATACCACTTTCCATCTCTATCTTCTAACCAACTGGAAGTAATATAAGACCCATCTCTCTTCTGATACCACCATCCAACTGCATCATAAGCCCAGCCTGTGGCTGTTCTATTTTCTACGGAAAGAAAGTCATCATCTTCTTCATATTCAGGAGCAATATATTTTATCGTATTATCTTCCCCTATCATACGCCATAATCCATACTCTGGAATCCAAATCACTTCTTTCCCCTGCTCTCGATACTCATTCGCCAAAGTCGCTATTGCTCCTGTAGGTTCTTTTCCATCTGCATATTCTGTAATCGCAATTTGTCCATCTTGTGTCTTTAACATATCATATCCAACACACCAATTATTTACTGTATAATCACCATATTGATAATCCCCCGGCACTCCTATATTATTGAGCCTTGCGGAACTCCTATCCTTTAAATCTTTATTATATTCCACTAATGTCACTTCTGGGGAACTAACCATCTGTTGTATTAAAGAACCAATATAATCCACCTTAGTATACAAAATCGTTCCCATATTGTCATAAAATGGCTTTGTTCTCTCCCCATTTTCTGTCCAAACAATCAAATCATTATCAAAAAGATACATAAAAACTTCAGCAAAATCTTCATAAATATCAGACATTCCATATTCACTTGGAAAAACACCATCTAAGTTTTCTACCCCATAATCCCAAGAAATATATTGATATCCCTGATTTAGCAACTTCCAATCCCCTAACACCTTTTCCTTTCCTAATTTATCCATACAAAAATAATGAAAAGCATGTCCAAACTCATGTAAAAAATTAGCCTTAATATTTTCACTTGTATCTTCTTTCATCACAAATAAAGTGATATCCCCTTTTCGATACTCAAATAAACCCACTACACCCAAATAACTATTATAATCTCCAAAATAAATTTTCAGGCGTTCTCCTGTCACTCCTTCATAATAAGAAGACACTTGCTGTACCATATTCGGTGTTAAATTCCTCAGCCCATGCTCTAATGCCGTCAAATAAACACTCGCCTCAGTCGCTGAATACCAAGTCGGAATAACAATAGAAATATAATATTGTTCCTCCAACTGTGCTTTTCTTGTTTCATTATCCGCTGGCTTCGCCGCTAATATCGTATTCTGAAACACAGAAAAAATGAAAAAAATAGTGAATATGTAACAAATTATTTTTTTTCTTCCCTTCAATTTCTTTCCCTTCTTTCTCCAATTTCTTCCTTCTTATTAAATAGATTAAATCCCCTAAAACTATTTGTCAACTTATTTATCCATCTCCTAAAAAATATGTTACTATTTCACTACATCATTTTTCATTCATAAGAAAATAATCTCCCCCTTAAGTCCAAAAACGATCCCAGCGAAGCCGCTCTCTTAATCCATGAAAGACTACACGAACACTAAATTCTCAGCGCGTAACCGCACCGCTCATGAAGTATCGGCGTCTTCTAAGAGGCTTCTTTTGGAATCGTTCCTTTCAACCACTTGCAAAGCAAACTACATAATAGATAGTCAACTATTTCATAATACTACTTAAAATTCTGTAATTTCATATAGCAACCCAACTTTATAAACCATTTATATTTTTTCAAAAAAAATAAATACAGAACAAAAATTAAAAAATACTATATTCTTTAAATTCTGTTCTATCTTTATTCTCTCTTCTGTTATTCTCTTTTTTCTCATATTTTTCTTAATTTCTGACAAATCGCATCCAAACCTGCCCATCTGGAACGATTCTCTTTCTATCATTCATAAAAGCAGTCTTTAATTGTCCTGTAATATCTAAAATACACTCCTGACAATACCTTCCACTATAAATGATTTTTTTGCATTTCACACACCGTTTATATTTTTCTTCCATTTTAGAATTTAAAGTCACTTCTCCTGACCTTATCATATCTTCAATCGTTTCTACTTCTATTCCTGTTATATCTGAAATCTCTTCGACTGTTATGGAATCCGATTTTTCTATAAACTTTTTGACTCTTTCTAAATCTGTCATGTCTTATCTCATTACTGAAAATTCCTAATAAGCTTCCAGTAACTTCCTCCCTTCTTATTCCTTTCTATCTACTAAAAATATTTTCAATCATATCTTTTTTTCTTTGTGATTTATTTTCTTTCTTATATTCTCTTTCATCCAGACAAATCACCAACTCCTTTATCATTAAAACCATTCCTACTTTCACCTTAAATAACATTTCCTATTAATTAGTACCATTTTACCACACAATAAAATATATTTCTAGTACCTTGCAGATTTTCTTTCTATTATTTTTTATCACCCTAAGTATAACACCTCACCATCTTTTCTAAAACCCCCAAAATCAAATATTTCAATCAAAAACCAAAATTCTTTCGCTGGAATCGTTTCTTTCCTGCGCCCCTTTCCTCAATCTAGGAATCATAACAATTTCTTAACCCTTTTGTCAGTTGTTTTTCCTTTTCCATCATGATACAATACTAAAAAGAAAAGGAGGTACTTACGATGAAACTTGGAAACCGAAAATGTTTTATTCTCTTTTTTACTGTATTACTTTTTTCACAAACTCTGCTTTCTTCTTTTGCTGCCCGCAATGAAGAAAAAGAACTGACCATTAAAAAGATGACAGTCAAAATTCCTGAAGATGAAAAAGAACAATATACAGGAGATAATATAAAAGAACTCATTTCCATAAATTTATTGAATCCTGAAATCGTTGTCACTTATTCTGATAAGCATACAGAATCCATCTCTGCTCTGGATTGTAAATTTTCCCCTGATACTGTCCAAAGAGGGAAAAACTCCGTTTCTGTCACTTATAAAGATAAAGAAGGCAACACTGCTTCTGCCAAATTCACTATCACAGGCATCGGTAATGTAAAAGAAAGCTTTACTCAAAATGCTTCCAATGGAAAATGGTATATGCAAGCATCCGATGGCAGTTTCTATGTGGATACATTTAAAGAAGTAAATGGCTTTACTTATTTATTCGACCAAAATGGCTATCTTCTAAACGGCTGGCAACAATATAGAGGTAAATTTTATTATTTTGATGAACATAATTTTTCTCGTAAATCAGGCTGGTTCACGCAAAATGGTCTTACTTATTATCTCAACCCTGATAATAACGATGCGATGTCAGTGGGATTCACTAAGATTGACAATATCTGGTATTACTTTAAAGAAAGTGGAAGTTTTGGAAATGGCTGGGTATTCGATCAGGGAAAATGGTATTATATCAAAGAAAATGGAACAATGCAGACAGGATGGTTAAAACAAAATAATATTTGGTATTATCTACAGCCCGAAAATGGAGCGATGGCGACTGGGTGGAGAAACATCAAAGATTCTTGGTATTATTTCGCTTCAAATGGAGCAATGGTAGTGAATACTGTAATAGATGGATATTATATTAATTCAGACGGCATATGGGAAGAATAAAATAAGCTGCTGCAAAATAGGTTTTTAAGAAATCTCTATTTTGCAGCAGCTTATTTTATTCTTTTCTTACATTTTATCTAGTCTGTGTCCAAACTCCATTTCCATCTACATAATAATTTCCAACCCATGTATTCGTGAGCATAGCGCCGCCTTTATCTAAGAAATAATACTTTCCGCCTACTCTCACCCAGCCTGTCATCATAGCGCCTGAATTATCCAAGAAATACCATGCCCCATCTTTGAGCCAGCCTGTTTTCATAGAGCCATCTGCTGTTAAGTAATACCACTTTCCACCTTTAAACAGCCACCCTACTAACATCATTCCTTCTTCATCTAAATAATACCATTTATTCGCTACTTTCACCCAACCAGTCTGCATAACGCCATTATTATCATAATAATACCAATTTCTGTTCTGATATACCCAACCAGTCAATAGAACTCCTGCTGCATCAAAATGATATAACCTTCCATTAATTAATACGCTTGTGTCATGTACCATGTACCCATATTCATCTAGATAATACCATCTTCCTCCGCTGCTCACCCAATCGCTGACTAAATATGTTTCATCTCCTAATTGATAACGCCAAGCATTCGCTTCTGTCACCCATTGTCCAATCGTATCTGCACTCTGTACATTGATATAATCTGTTTCTACAATACCTCCATGAGAATAGATGACTTCGATATCATTGCTTCCTTCTCTTATCTTATAAGCACCTAAAGTCCATCCAGATTCTACCACTTCTTCTACTGTTTCTCTTGTTCCATCTTCATATGTAACCCGATAATAAGCTGTAACCTCAATATCTCCACGTTTCACTGTTCCGCCAAGTGGAACTCTAGGTCCATCATATTCTGCTTTTATTCTCAATAACCTCTTACTTTCTACTACTGGGTCTTTTGCACGTTCTGCATAAACAGTATAAGTTCTGCTGTCCGTCTTAATTCCTGATGTATAGGAAATTGTTACTACATCACTCTCAGATGTGATTCTTTCAGAGCTAGAATTTTGTAATCTTAATGTAAATTCTTCTTCTTTTAAGGTTTTATTTGTGCCATCTGTAAAATAAGCGACTACTTGGAAATACGATTTTTTCACTTCCTGTCCAATCGTGAGCTTTCCTCCCGTATAATTTTGAATCTCTATATGATCAAATCCATCTGCACTCACTACAATATTTAACATCGCCTGTGCTGTACCATCTGTATAGGAATAATTGACCCTTACTTGTGTCGCTTCTTGTGTAATTGTTATAACATTATCTGAGCCATTAAAACTTATGCTCCCTGCTGGCGGTGCTGCTTTTGTGCCATCACTATAATTTAATACTACATCTAAATCATCTACACTGATCGTATCTCCTACTGATACGGTCTTTGAAGATTTCAACGCAACAATCATGGAAGTTACGGTTTTTTCTTCTGCTGCTTTTGCTGTCATATGTCCTCCTAGTGTTGTTACTGTCACAAACATCATTAGAAGAACTGCCATGATTCTCCTCATTTTTGACTTCATTTCACTCACATCCTCCTTCTTACGCAATTCTACGCATGATTCTGTCTTTTAGTTTCTGTCAAATAAGATTAGTTATTTGCTTTTTTCTATTCTACCATAAATATAAGGATAGATTCAATCCATTTTATAATCGGTTTTCTTACTTTTTCTTGACTTATTTCTAAAAACTGGTTATAATGTTCATTATATTAAATATAAATATTTTTTTGAACAAAAACCAGTCTATTGGTACTATAAACTGTGCAGAAATGAGGAAAATTATGACAAATTATATTGTACTTTTACTGAGAAATATAAAATCTAATCCATCTATCACACAACGAGAACTCTCTCAAACTTTACACATTTCACTAGGCAGCACAAATAAATATGTAAAATCTGCTTTAGAGCAAGGTTACTTGACGATTCAAGAAGATAAATATTATCTATCGGAAAAAGGAAATGCCTTTTTAGAACAATTTCGAGTGAAAAATGCTGTTATTATCGCAGCAGGATTCGGTTCTCGTTTTGTGCCACTCACCTTTGAAACTCCGAAAGGACTTTTAGAAGTTTTTGGCGAGAGAATGATTGAACGCCAGATTAAACAGCTTCATGAAGTGGGAATCACAGATATCACGATTGTAGTAGGATATTTAAAAGAAAAATTTGAATATTTAATAGATGCCTATCAGGTAAAACTTTTATATAACCCAGAATATGCTGTAAAAAATAACCTCGCTACACTCTATCATGCAAGACACTTATTGAGCAATACTTATATTCTCTCATCTGATCATTGGATAAAAGAGAATATTTTTCATCTCTATGAACCAGAGGCTTGGTATAGCAGTGTTTATATGAAAGGGGAAACCTCAGAATGGTGTTTGAATTTTGATAAAAAGGAACGTATCACAAATGTCCATATCGGAGGCTCTGACAGTTATGTGATGTATGGTCCTGTTTATTTTGATCAAAATTTCTCTAACAATTTTCTCCCCCTTTTGGAAGAATATTACCATCGTCCCGGAACAGAAAATTTTTATTGGGAAAATGTTTATATAGAAAATATCCAAAAACTTTCCATGTTTCTCTATAAACAGGAAGATGGTATTGTATATGAATTTGAAAACTTAGAGGAATTAAGAAAATTCGACAAAAAATATCAAAATCATTCTGAGAATGTCGCATTAGAAAAAATTTCAGAGATTTTCTCTGTTCCTGAAAGCGAAATTACCAAAATCAGTTGTTTAAAAGCTGGAATGACCAATAAATCTTTTTTATTTTATGTGAAAAATATGCCATATATCTTCCGCTTTCCCGGTCCCGGAACAGAGGAATTAATCAATCGCGCACAAGAAAAAGCCTGCTATGACGCCATAAAACCTTTAAATCTGTCTGATGAAATCCTTTACTTCGACGAAAAAACTGGCTATAAAATTTCGCGCTTTTATCCAGATTCCCGCAACTGTGATCCGAAAAATTTGCAAGATGTCGAAAAATGTATGGAACTTCTTTGGAACTTTCATCATTCCAAAATTTCCGTCACACATCAGTTCTGTCTGCGGGAAAAAATTACATTCTATGAAAATCTGTGCAATCTTCATAATGGCATACATTTTGAAGATTATGTAAAAACCAAAAAACATATGTTAGAACTTCTAGATATGATAGAAACACTTCACCCGAAGCAAGTATTAGCCCATATTGATAGTGTGCAGTCAAATTTTTTGATACTTTCTGATAATACAGTGAAATTAATTGATTGGGAATATGCCGGTATGTGTGATCCACTTATCGACCTCGCTATGTTCGCTATTTATTCTTATTATACAGAAGAAGAATTAGAAAATTTAATCAAAATTTATCTAAAAAGAGAACCCTCTAAAGAAGAACATATTCGCATTTATTCCTATGTAGCACTTAGTGGTTTTTTATGGGCACTTTGGGCAGAATATAAAACTGCTTTAGGTGAAGAATTTGGTGAATATACAATTTATATGTATCGTTATGGCAAAATTTATTACAAAAAAGTAAAACAGTTACTTTAATTCTTATTTATATCATCTGTTTTTTGGTTTTTAATCTTAGAGTTTTTCTTCGGACTACTCTCTCTTTTCTTATGTGTTACAATATCAGGAATTTCTAATTGCCCAGGGACTACCTTGGGTTTTCTTTTTGGCTTATTTCTTCTTTTACTAGCTGGTATAGCCAGAAAGTTATCAATATATTTATCTCTCTGTCTTTTGTCCTTCTCCCACCAATCATTAAATAAAACTGGCAGACTAACCATATCCCTTTCACATTTTATACAAGTAAATGTTCTTTTTCTAGACATAAATGCCGTTCTTCTGCAATTTTCACAAATATATACCCTCATCATCAAATACCTTCCTTTTTCTATCTATTTTTTATTACCATAAGCTGATTTGTAAAAGCTGATACTCCTTTAAAGCTTTTAATTGATAGATCTTGTAATCTAATATTACCCCTTTTATCCGTCTTTGTAAACACCAATAAACTGACAATAATCGACAGAGTGTTTCTAAACCATCTATATTAAGAAAATTGTAAACATTATGGTAATATTTTTTTATACCGAAATATTAGTTTTTAAGTTATAATATATATTGCATGTAAATTTTTTCTACATATGACATTCAAATACAAAAGAGGTAGTGTTGAATAATCTCTCAGTAAAAATTTATTCAACCAGAATTTGTGCTGAAGCGTCACAAATTCTTAGCTGATTTTCAGCTTTTATCGCAGAGAAAAATTGGATATTTTACTCGCGTTCCTCAGCACAAACCGCTTCGGAATGGAGGAAAAAATGAAAAAATTAGTCAAAACGGCTGTACTCACCGGCGCGTTTATCGCAATTTCTGCCTCTCCTATATCGGCACAAACTGGTTGGGTGAATACAAACGGAAACTATTATTATTATGACTCAAATGGCAATATGCTCAAAGGGTGGGCACAGATTAATGATGAATGGTATTATTTCGGTCCTAATTATGGTTCTATGCAGACCGGTCTTATCACTATTGATAATCAATTATATTACTTTAATTCTAATGGAATCATGCAAACTGGTCCTACTGTCCTTCCTGACGGTCAAGTCTATACTTTCAGTGAAGCAGGTCCTATGACAGCTTCTATCGGCTGGCAGTTAGTAAATGGAAAATATTATTATTTTGAAACCAACTCTACTATCGCTACTGGTTGGAGAAAAGTAGATGGCTATTATGTAAATTCTGCTGGAGAACGTATGGAAAATGTGATTTCCAGAGGAATCGATGTTTCCCGCTATCAAAATGAAATTAATTGGAATGAAGTGGCAAATGATGATGTTTCTTTCGCCATTATCCGTATGGGAAGTACAAAATATGGTGTAGAAGCTCGCTATCATGAAAATATGCAAAAGGCAAATGCTTTAGGAATCCAAACTGGAATTTATGTATATTCTTATGCCACCACACCAGAACAAGCAATAGCAGAAGCAGAATTTGTTTTATCCAATATCGGAAATTATCAAGTTTCTTTTCCTATTGCGATTGATATTGAAGATAATGTACATAAATCTTTATCTCCCTCTCAGCTTTCTGCTGTTATCCGAGCTTTCTGTACAACGATTGAAGAAAATGGATACCATCCTATCGTTTATTCCAGCAAATCTTGGTTTAATCAGCGGATTAGCGTTTCCGAAATACCCGGAATCGATAAATGGGTTGCACAATATTATACAGAATGTGAATATCCAAATCCCAGCATCTGGCAAGCGAGCAGCAGTGGAAAGATCAATGGAATCAACGGAAATGTAGATATTAATTTTCAATATAAAGATTATTCGGATACTTTTGTCCGAAACGGCTGGGCAGAACGTGCTGGCAAATTCTTCTATTTTGTTGACTATAGAAAACAGACCGGCTGGATCAAAGATGATAATGATTATTACTACTTAGATGCAAAAGGTGCGATGCAAACAGGCTGGCACAAAGAAGGAAATAATTGGTATTACCTCACCAAAGAAGGACCTGCTCAAATCGGTTGGAAAGATATCGATGATGTCCGTTATTATTTTGACAGCAATAGAGTAATGCAGACGGGTTGGAGAGAAATTAACGGCAGCCGCTATCTGTTTGATGATTCTGGCGCGATGCAAACAGGTTGGCATTTAGAAAATAATCAGTGGTATTATCTAGATAAAGAAAACGGTGCGATGGCAACTGGTTGGAAACTTTTAGATGACAAATGGTATTATATGAATGAAAAAGGTGTGATGCAGACTGGCTTTATCAAACTGGGCGCTGACACTTGGTATCTCAATGCAGATGGAACAATGGCTCTAAGCTGGAAAGTCATCGATGGAAAACGCTATTATTTTAAAGAAGACGGTGCAATGGCTGTTGGATTTACAAATATTGGCACAGATACTTACTATTTCACAAATGCAGGTCTGATGAAAACCGGTTGGACAGAATTAGAAAATAAATGGTATTTCTTCCGCTCAGATGGTGTGATGAGAACTGGCTGGTTTGAGGAAGCAGGAAAATATTACTATCTCGCAGAAAATGGTGTAATGGCAACTGCTTGGGAACAGATCGATGATGCTTGGTATTATTTCAATGGCAAAGGACATCGCTTAACTGGTTGGATACAGCCTGATGATGGTGATGCTTGGTATTATTTAGACTCTAATGGTGTGATGCAAACAGGTTGGTTCTCTTCAAATGGAAAAACTTTCTATTTCTTAGAAAGTGGAGCGATGGCAACTGGTTGGCAGCAAATCGAAAATAATCGCTATTTCTTTAATGGAAATGGAAATCGTTTGACTGGTTGGATTGAACCAGAAGAAAACATTTGGTATTATTTAGATAATGAAGGAAAAATGCAGACGGGCTGGGCAGGCAAATACTATTTGGATAATAATGGTATTATGGTGACAAATGCTTGGAGGCAAATTGAAAACACTTGGTATTACTTCGGAGAAGATGGAACTCGTTTAACTGGATGGATCAATCCAGATGGAAACGCTTCTTATTATTTAGATAACGAAGGAAAGATGCAGACCTCTGGCTGGGTTGACAACCATTATTTAGATTCTGACGGCAAAATGGTGACAAGCCAATGGAAACAGATTGAAGATACTTGGTATTACTTTGACAGTAAAGGAACTAAATTGACTGGTTGGATTGAACCAGAAGAAAATACTTGGTATTATATGGACAGCGATGGAAAAATGCAGACGGGTTGGATTGATAAATACTATTTAGATGCGAGCGGTGCGATGGCGACTGGATGGAGAATTATTGACAATATGCGCTATTATTTTGATGCAAATGGAAACTTCCAGACAGACTGGTTTAAGGTGGATAATGTATGGTATTATGGTCATCCACAAGGAAATGTTCAAATTGGTTTTGGTATGATCGATGGTGTTGGCTATTACTTTGATGAAACTGGCAAAATGATAACTGGTTGGTTAGAATTAGAAGAAAAATGGTATTACTTTAAAGATGATGGAAGTATGGCTGTCAACACTATGTTACATATCGATGGTGTAGATTATCAATTTGATGAGAATGGAGTTTGGATTACAACTCCGTAGGTGTGAATCAAAAAGATAATTAAAGATAATTGGAAAAAATGGGGAAACATTTGAGCTAATGTTCCGCGTGGGGAAGGGACTATTCCAACGAAGCCGCGCTCCCGCTCCGTTCCAGACGTAGCGGTACTAAATTCGCAGCTCCGCTTCTTGCGGAACTGCTTATTAAGTACCAACGTCTTCCAAGGGGCTTCTTTCGGAATAGTTCCTTCCCCACGCTAGTTCGTTGGCTATTTTAGGAAAAAAAGCTTTGATTAGTCTTTTAGTTTTTTGAATTATAACTGATTATTTTTAAGAATAATATGCAATTTATATTAACGTAAATTCTTATGTCATCAATCTGTTTCTAATTTATCAAATAGGGCTTCTACGCTGTCAAAAACGGGGGTTCACTAGAGGCGATCTTTGCTTTTACAATACTGATTTCTTCTATTTCTTCTCCTGCATACACTTTTAAATTTTCCAATATATTTATAATACAGCAGAAACCCTGTTTTATAAACTTGTCTATGTTACAAACTAGCGCAGGAACAAACCTATTCCAAAAGAAGCCCCTTGGAAGACGTTGGTACTTAATAAGCAAACCCGCAAGAAGCGGGGCTGCGAATTTAGTACCATTACGTCTGGAACGGAGCGAAAGCGCGGCTTCGTTGGAATAGGTGCGTTCCTGCGCGAACCTTTGTCAATCTGTTTCTAATATCTTCTCTATTTTCCTTTTTTATCTGCCTTTATATCCTTAAAAAAACTATATACAATCCCTATCATAATCAATCCTAATGGAAATGCTGCAATAATCGAAATTGTCTGTAACATCGATAATGTGCTTTCAGAAAACATAAGTGCAATAGGCAATAATAAAAATACAATAGCCCAAAAAATGCGCAAACCCTTTCTGGGTTCTGCTGCTCTTTCTTTCTTTTTCTCAGAATATCCTGCTACTACTAATGTGATAGCATCAAAAGTGCTGGCATAAAATGCTATCATAGCAACGATCAAAACAACTAATGCTATCTCTGTTATCGGTAATTGATCAAAAATTTCTAAAATAACAGTAGCTGGATTCGCCCCTTCTGCTAACATTCCAGCGGCATCTACCATTCCATGTGTCTGTTGATATAAACCAAACCCACCGAAAATGATAAAAGAAGTAAATGTCCCTAACAACCCACAAGACAGTCCTCCTAAAATAGTCTGCTTAATAGTACGCCCTTCTGATATTCTCGCAATGAAAAATGGGGTAGCCACAAACCATGCAATCCAATATGCCCAATAAAAAATAGTCCAATCCTGTGGGAATCCATTTCCGCCCGTAGAAGACAAACGCAATGGATCTAACCAAGTCGCCATATGAAAGAAATTTTGTATCACTGTTCCTATCCCTGTAATTCCCGTTTCGATCAAATAAATTTTAGGTCCACATAAAAAAAAGATACCCAATAAAACACAAAAAACTGTTACACAAACACTCGCTAAATGAGCAATCGCTTTCATGCCCCATAAAACCGCCACGATAAACACAATTCCAATAATCAATAAAATAAAAATAGAAAGAATAGGATTCACTTCTATATGAAATATTCTGGCAACCGCTTCTGACAATAATGGAGTAGCTAAAGAAAAAGTAGTAGCTGTACCTGCCAGCAACCCTACTACTGCAAAAATATCAATAAAACGTCCCGGCAATTTCTCTGTATGAGATTTTAAAAGAGGACGACATGCCTCTGATAAAGTTTGCCTCTCTCTCTTCTTCACAAAAAACATATAGGCATAGGCAACAGCAGGCAAAATATAAAATGCCCATGGAATAGGTCCCCAATGAAACAGAGGATAAGCAGATGCCATATCCTGTTTTTGTGCTAATGTCATATTTTCCATTGCAAAAGGAGTAGCAGAATAATAATATGCCCATTCAATCAAAGACCAATAAAGAATATCTGCTGCCATAGTAGAAGTGAATATCATCGCTCCCCACCGAAAATTACTATAACGCGGTTTTTCTATCTGACCTAATGAAATAGCTCCATATTTAGAAAATGCTGTTCCTATCGCTAACAACAATATCCCTAATCCCAATAAAATATAAAAGAAGCCAAGGTCATTGACAAATACATTTCTTAAAAAAGAAATCATATTCTGCGCTCTCTCTGGCATCAACATCAAAGCTATAGATATAAAAAAAATAATAACTAATGGAACTAATGTAATCCCCCAATCAATATCGCTCCATCTTGTATTCTGTCTTTCCTTTTTCATTTTTTCCTCCAATACATTTGTTCATTTTTATGTATATATTATATTTAATGAACATTGTAACAAAACTATCGTTCATTGTCAACCTATATTTTTATCTTTCTGAACATAGTTTCTCCGAACAGCCAATCAAATACCCCACTGCAAGCAACGAGATATCAAAATTGCAGCACTGCAGAACAGCGGTATTTGACCTCGCGGCAGTCCAATGTGGTCAACTTAAGAGTTTTTACAATCTAAAACTGTAACAGTAAGAACAAATTTTCTAATACTAATTTTCAAGATACACTTATATATCATGCTTAAGTTGACCGCATTGCGCGGCAGTCGCCAAATGTCTACAAATATCCACTTGACTCGGTTGCTCGTGGGAACAAACTAGCACAGAAGAGGATACTCCTTCCAAAAGAAACCCCTTGGAAGACGTTGGCACTTAATGAGCAGTTTCTAGGGAAGCGAAACGGCGAATTTAGTACCATTACGTCTGGAACGGAGCGAAAGCGCGGTTTCGTTGGAAGGAGTATCCTCTCCTGTGCGAACCTTTGTCCCTTCCCTCATTCTTTCCACTTTTCACAATCCTATTTTTAAATTCCCACAAAAAATTCCCTCACAAAAAAATATTCATCATAAAAAAAGTGAATGATCACTATCTGCTTCTCTAGCGATCATCCACTTCTCTATCTATTTCTATCAATCATAAAATCCTATTTTAACGTACTCTTTGTTGCTACACCACTTCTATTAATATTATAAATAGAAGTTCCTACAGGAAGACCACTGCTGTTTGTTGTCCATTTTGTACCGTTTAAATAAATAGTAGTATTTTTTAAACAATAACCATTTTCATCAAAGACATAATATTTGCTTCCCACTTTTTGTACCAAAAGATCATCATCAGATTGTCCCTGTAACATAACACCATCTGAATCCAAGTAAATGTCATATTTATTAGCACCTACTTCTACTGTTTCCCAAGAAGAGGTTGACATTACACCATCTTTGTCAAAATAGTAATTCTTTTCTTCTATTGTATATAATCCTGTTACCAGTTGACCCTTTTCATATTCTCCTGTGGATTCTGGACACATATAATACCACTTATTATTAATTTTATACCAGCCTGTCACCATTGTACCATCTGATCTAAAATAATAATATTGATTGGATAAGCTCTGTCCCGGTCTTGTCTGCTCTGTTTCTCCGAGATTCAACCAGCCTGTCACCATCACACCGTCCTCATCTAAATAGCTGACAAATTCTGCATCATCTAAATCTCTAGGGTCAGTTAAAATATTATAACTGTTGTCAAAACCGATAAATCCTGTCATCATATGTCCATCATCATCCATATAATACCATTTATTATCATATTTTGCCCAACCATCTACTACTTTCACACCATTACTTCCATAAAAATAATATTCTGTTTCTGATGATCCACCCGGTCTATTGCTATTTTCAGAGCTGGTTACTTTCACTAATCCAGTCTTCATCACTCCATCGCCATAACCTCCGAAATAGTATTCATCTCCTTCAATCTCTACTTCTCCATAGACCATCTCTCCATCTTCAAAATCGTCCACTTCTCCGTCATTAAAGTAGTACCAAGAATTATTGATTTTTTTCCATCCATATGTAACTTTACCATCTACTCCGAAATAATACCAACCTTTTTCTCCTGTACTTCCGCCCGGTCCATAGTAAGTATCTCGATCATTTGAGATTTCTCTCCAGCCAGTCGCCATTTCACCAGAAGGTTCAAAATAATAGTCTTCTAATTTTCCATCTCCCCAGCCAGTGATCATGAGTCCATCTGCTGCAAAATAATACCAGAGTCCAGAAGAGGTCTGTTTCCATTGACTCTTTAACATCACACCATTTTCATAATAGTACCAATCTATCTGATTTCCATTTTGTATTTGCACCCATCCATTCTGATTGCTCGTGGTATTTGTCGGTGTATTAGGTGATGTAGCGCCCGGAGAAGTAGGAGGTGCTGCGTGAACCATCACAACGCTCCCTGCCATCATAGTCATCATTCCTGCTACAACACATATTTTACGCATGTCTTTTTTCATCTCTTTCTCCTTCCCTATTTTTGTACCATTTTTCAATCTACTTAAGATTATATTTTTTCATATAACTAAATTGTACCATTTCAACCATTTTTTATCAACTATATTCCTCTTCCTTTTTTCTTACATTTTTCTTATTCTATTTTTTCATTTTTTTTATTTTTTCTAAATATTCCCTAAAAATACTCTTCCTATGCTAAATTTAAACATTATCGGCAAAAAAGCCCTTATTAAGGCCTTTTTGTTGTCCACTTTCCATCTATATTATAAACTTCTGCGGTCACTACTTTTCCATTTGGATCAAAATAATATATCTCTCCATCTATCTGTACTTCTAACAAATTATTTGTCCCTTCTCCACAATAAAGTTTTCCGTCTTCCCCTGCATAATATTTGTTTTTTCCACTCTTAATCCAACAGTCTTTTTTCATAATTCCGACAGCATTAAAATAATATTTATCTTCTTCTATCGTCAGAAAACCTGTCTGCATCACTCCGGCATCTTCATCAAAAAAATATTCATTTCCATCTATTGTCACTCTGCCTGTGAGCATCGCTCCTTTATCAAATCCGTCTTTTTTTCCATCTCCAAAATAATGCCAAGAGCCATCAATTTTTTCCCATCCAACTGCCATCGTACCATCTGATCTGAAATAATACCAATGTGTGTTGTCAGATTCTTCATTCGGTGAACTCATTTCCACCTGATTTCCATTCACTTCCACACCATTTGCTACAAGCTGACGTTTAGGAGCTAGTAAATAATGCCACCCTGTTACCATCGTACCATCTTCATCAAAATAATAACCATCGGCATATCCATCTCCCCATCCGGTCTTCATCACTCCGTCCGCATCTAGATAGTTCCACACACCTGTATCCGTATTGTAAATCCAATTTAAAACTTTTAGCCTACCATTTTTGTAATAGCGCCATCCTTCTTTGTCGCTATCTCCCACTTGTTCATAATACCAGCCGTCTTTTGTATCATCTGCGTGACTAACCGGAATGTCTGAAAAAAGCATTACAGCCGTTAACGCTAAGATAACTGCCGACCACTTACGCTTTTTCATATGAATTCACCATCCTTGTCATGTTCAAAATCTGTGAATAGATTTTCCTGCTTCCTTTTAAACTCACCTTTTCTAATATACCATTTTCTTACGTCTAAAATTGTATCATGTACTATATATGATTGCAATTAAAAGGTTTTTTCGATTTTCTTACATTTTTCTTATATTGGAACTTTTTCCTTTTTATTCCTCCATCATTTCCACCCAAAATCCTTCTGCTTCTAAATTTCCATGTGTCGGCACTCTCTTTTCTACTGGCGGCAATGTCATATAATCCCCATATACTACTTTAAGCACTCTATCATACCCCTTTGGAATAATAAATTTTTCTCCTTCAAATGTTGCCCTTATCACTTGCTCTGAACCTTCTTTTGGTATTATCATATGCACATAATCAGGCTGATAATTGCTATAATATAGCAAACGACTTTTTCCTTTGTTCTGACTTAAAGCTGCTTTTTTCTCCCACCTGCAAATGGTTTTCATTGAAATATGTTTTCCAACTGCTGCTAATAATTTAACCTGTAATTTCTGTATTCCCTTATATTTCTGAAAATCTAACTGATATCGATGCCCCATCGCCATTCCATAGATTATTTTATTCCTTAAAATTTGCCATTTCTGTGTGATCGGATTTTCTGATATTTCATCTAAAATAAACAAGTCCACACAGATATGATTGAGTTCTTCCCGATAAGCAGCCGTTTCCTCATTTTCTAAAACCTTTCTGCTCTTTTCATAGATGATCTTAGGAGTGAAATCATAAAATACATTATATTGTGCTGCATCTTTTGGAAACCAAATATGAAGTCCTTTTGGCAGTTCCTTTTTCGCTGCTTTTATAAACTTTTCATAATCCTTTCTTAAAAATGCGATATCCACATCATCATCCCATGGAATAAAACCTTTATGTCGCACTGCACCGATCAATGTGCCAGAATCTAAAAGGTAGTGAATGTTGTGTCTTTTACAAATTTTATCTACTTCTTTTAAAATATATAAATTAGCTTTTTGAATCTTTTGGATTTGTGTTTGTGCTTCCATTTGTTTCTCTACGCTCCTTTTTCCCGTTGTTTTATGGCTATTAAGCTACGGATATTAGTTTGTTAAATGTTTTTTTACATTTTGACTAAGGTTTCCGCTAGGAGAGGGGAATGTTCCAACGAAGCCGCGCTTTCGCTCCGTTCCAGACGTAGCGGACACTAAATTCGCAAATCCCGCTTCTTGCGGGTTTGCTCATTAAGTGCCGACGTCTTCCAAGGGGCTTCTTTTGGAATCATTTCCCTCTCCTAGCTAGTTTATCGGCAGTTCTTTGAAAAGATTTTGTATAAGTTCACATTTTATTTTATAAACCTATAATTGAGCAAATCCGGAAAATTGCACAAAATATTCTGTGTTTTGTATGACGCTCGCGTACATAACAAATATAAAACTTCAAACTTGTCGTTGTACGACGGAAAAATTTGTGCAGTATTTTATATTTACTCATTTATAGTTATAAATTTAAAATATTTATCATATTTGCAAAGTACAAAAATAGAGGGTATTATACTTTATGATTTTATTTATGATAAATGATAAGAACACAGGAAATTCTGTTATATGATTAACAGATTCTTCTGTGCTCTTTTTTATTTTATCTATCACTGTTTATTTAATTGTTGTTTTACTCCATTGTGAATGGTTTCTGCCATATAATCTAACATTTCATCTGTCATGCCCGGATATACGCCTATCCAGAAGGTATCTGACATAATTCTATCTGTATTTTTCAGCTCTCCTACGATGCGATAGCCTGTTTTTAGCTCTCTCATTTCATCAAAACATGGATGTTTTGTCAGATTTCCGGCAAATAACATTCTAGTCTGAACTCCATTTTGTTCCAGATATTGTACTAAAAGATTTCTTTTTATCTTCTCTTTACAGGTGATTAAAAATCCGAACCAACTAGGAGTCGCGTTTTCACAAGGTTCTGGTAAAATCAGCCATTCCTCTAAATCTAATAACGCCTCTTTCAATCGTTTAAAATTATATCTTCTGCGCTCTACAAAAGATGGGAACTTCTTTAACTGTGCACAGCCTATCGCAGCCTGCATATCTGTCACTTTTAAATTATATCCAAAATGAGAATATACATATTTATGGTCATAACCTAATGGCAGTTCCCCATACTGTCTATCAAAACGATGTCCACAGGAATTGTCTTGACCAGAAGTACAAACACAATCTCTCCCCCAATCTCGGAAAGAACGAATGATTCGATGAAGCAGAGGATTATTTGTATAAACTGCTCCTCCTTCTCCCATTGTCATATGATGTGGCGGATAAAAACTAGATGTTCCGATATCTCCGATTGTACCAGTAAACTTCTCTTCTCCATCAATGCAATATTTCGTTCCTAATGCATCACAATTATCTTCTACCAGCCATAACTCATGCTCCTGACAGAACTTCTTCACTGCACTCAAGTTAAAAGGATTCCCTAAAGTATGCGCGATCATCACTGCCTTTGTCTTTTCAGATAGGGCATTTTCTAATTGTGAAACATCAATATTATATTGTGGAATCGTCACATCTACAAATACTGGTACAGCTCCATATTGAATGAGGGGAGCTACTGTTGTAGGAAAACCTGCTGCCACAGTAATCACTTCATCTCCTCGCTTTATCCTTCTTTCCTTTAAAAGCGGAGATGTCAGTGTCATAAATGCAGTCAAATTCGCAGAAGAACCAGAATTTACCAAGGAACAATATTTCACTTGTAAATACTTCGCAAATTCTTTTTCAAATTCTTTTGTATAACGCCCTGAAGTGAGCCAAAACTCCAAAGAACTATCCACCAAATTCACCATTTCTTCACTATCATATACCCTTGAAGCATAAGGAATCCGATCCCCATTCTGAAACTGCTTTTTTACATTATGATATTTTTCACAATACTCTTTCGTGGCATTTAAAATCTCCCTTCGCGCTTGTTCTTCTGTCATATTCTCAAACATATAATTCCTCCATTCTTCCTCATCTTTTCACTTCTATATAACTTTCATTCTATAACTATTATTCCATCACCCTATTATTTCTTTAAATTCCTCATTATCTAAAATCAACAAAATTGTGATAACTCTATTTCAAAATCGATTCTTACTGCATAAAACTTGAATTATCATGCATATTCCTGCATACAATTACTGAATTTGCACTCACTTAACCACTCTGCAATCTGAAATTTGGTATTACTTTTTGTAACTATAGAATCGATACATTTGTTCTGATTCATCACCCATATCCTGATACATTTTTTTCTCTGTCAATATAAATCCAGCTTTTTCTATAGCCCTCCATGATGGATCATTGTCTTCCCTAATAGTAGCAATGATTTCATCTTGTTTATATTGTTGCAAGAAATACTGAGCATATGCCTTTATTGCCTCTGTCGCATAGCCATGATTTCTGTATTCTGCTCCGATAAAATACGTAATACCAACTTTTTCGATATCTTTATAATACGAACATCCAACAGAACCGATTACTTCATGCGTTTCTTTGAGTTCCACAGTATAAGCCAAATAATTCTCAGTCGGATTATCATTATCTATAAGTTGTCGTGCTTCGACCATCCATTCATCCATCCAACTGTGACACTCTATATCAAATCCAATAGCATTTTCAAGACTGCCATCAGATGCCATGTTAGAAAAAATTATCCCATCTATTGTTTCTAAATCTCGAATAAACAACCTATCTGTTTTTATAAACACAACTATCACCTCTACAAATTCTGCTTTATCGGCTCACTTTCAGCCCTTTCCCCTCACACAAAACCAGCCTGTAGCGATAAACTAGCGGCGACAAGGAGGTCTATTCCAAAAGAAGCCCCTTGGAAGACGTTGGTACTTAATGAGCAGTTTCGCGGGGAAGCG
>CANRVK010000012.1 GCA_947643285.1 uncultured Eubacteriaceae bacterium | reverse complement strand
TACCAACGTCTTCCAAGGGGCTTCTTATGGAATACTTCCTTGCCTCCGCTAGTTGATTGACAATTCTAATTTGTGAAAAGAGGATTTTATAATAATAAGATGGAGATGTATTTATAGTTGCTAGAAGAAAAATTTTCGGTTTAAGTATTGCTTCTCTTGTAGTGTAACAGTTTATGATTAAAATGAAAGGAGAAAAGGGTCAACTACCTATCATCTAAGAGCAGTGGATTTCCAAAGCTAAATAATTTTATGAAAACGGTAAAAGATGTGTCAAAGGTAATAGGAATAAGTATAAGAATATTAAGATTATGACGAGGTTTATTAAAGCTAACAGAATCAGGAATTGCCTTTATGATAATAAAGCGTTAGAAAAGTTGCAGAAAATTATGATATATTTACCAAAGTCAACTATCCACCATCTAAAGGTAGTGGGCTTGTAACTGCCTAGTCGTAGTAATGGCTTGCACCTCCGACCTTTCAATCCTAATAGATAATACTATCTAAAGTGGCGTTACATCATAGGGTGGTTGACGCTTACCGTTTTTTCACGGTAATTCACCCTTTACAACAAAGATATACTCTGTTGTAACTGCATCCAGTACGAAAACTTCCCATGCAAGGCAGTTGGTTTTCGGTACGCTTAAGATTTTACATTCACAACGGTTCGTGTGAAAAACCTTTTATCTTAACTTTTCAAAGTACAAAGAGTGCCTTCCGAGCCATCGCTTCCAACGGTTTTGTCTCTGTATAGATAGTAGTACAAAATAGTGTTTTTTACAAGAGTTTACAAGGCTTCCTCCCACCGCCCAAGGGCAGTGGGTTTCCGCCTATGACAACTGAAAGGATTTTTTTATGAAATGACAATAAATTAACTAGAATAGGCAGCGAGATAAGTATATTTTTCTCGCTGCCTTCACAAAATAGTATATTGATATTTATTACTCAATCGTAAGTAAGGTAGAGATTCTTAGCGATGGAGTGCTTGACTTGTCCAGCAATTTTATGTTGGATAGGTCAGATAAAATTTTTTATAATTCTTTATTTTATATAAGTTAATCTTTATTTAATAGCAGTAATTCCAGCTATTACTTGATCTATTGTGTCTGCAGTATCTGAAAAATAACTAACTATAAAATTAACAAAATAACTTTCTTTTTGCATACAATAATAGTCTTGATGTATAGTTTGCTCTACAGAATCATCAGCATAAGTCATAGGCAATTTGTAAAAGGTTTGTCCAGCTATATCTACGGTTTCGACATCATTACATACATAATTACTACTTTCAAACTGAACTTTTAAAGTGGAAAGATAACTTTCTGGTGTCATACCGATGCCAAGTGAAGAAGCAGTAACATATAATATCTGCAAATTAGAACCTTGTTCATCTAAGACGATAAGACCATCATAAACCATAGTAGGAGTGCCTTCAATAGAACCTGAATTATCTCCCGGATTAATGGTTATGTTGCTTGCACTAGCTCCCATATTCTGCTTAATGACATCTGTAGAAGCTGCTGTGCTGCCTTCTGGAAAGTTAAATTTCATATTCAGCCATTCGTTGCTAAATGTTGTTCCATCCCATAAACCAAAAGTTAAGTTACTAGCGGCTGCAGTGGTTTCTTCTGTTGTAGTTTCCTCTGTAGTGGTTTCTTCTGTGGTAGTTTGTTCTGTAGTAGTTTCAGTTTTAGTAGTTTGTGAAGTTTGTTCTGTTTTATCTCCACATGCAGTTAGACTGAATATAGATAAAGATAAAACTAATAAAGTTCCTACAAATCTTTTTTTCATAATATTTTTCCTCCATTATTACATAAAAATTTTATATGCAAAATTATAGAAACAATAATAATATACTATTTTTTAAAAGAAAATGCAATAATAATAGTAAAATTTTACCATAGAAAATATAGTTAAGTTTATCTGAAAGTTAAAGGTGTATGTAAGGAAAAGAGTATTTTGTTAAATTTATATTTTAAATAAGTGAGTCGTATATTTTTTTTGTTTCTGTTAATTGGTTGGATTTCCTAATTTAACCCGTTGCGCTACTTAAATAACCAATGCTGCACATTTTATCCAAAGTACGAGAAAAACCCAAAAGTCCATATGAAATTTTAAAAGATTATTTTTTAGAATATCATCTGTTTGATTTTTCCTATGTCACAGGACTTCTGGAATATACTGTTGAATGTCATGCATAGATTATGCTCTAATACTTTGCTTTGCAGTTGGGTACATAATTCTCCAAAACTTTTTACAAGCCCCTTTTCTGTATTCTATTGTTTGCTAAGTTGTGAGAATACCAGTTCCACCTTTCTCCTAAAGTGGAGGATCAACCATCGTATTTCTGTGAACCAATTTTTTTTATAAAGTTCTGTCGATCCCTGATAGTGTAAAAACCTAGGGGGATCGACAAAGGCAGGAAAAAACAGAGGAAAATGAAAAAATAACTTGACTTTTATGAAAAATATCGTAAGATAATAATAGATAAAAATGAGAACGACAAAAAAGGTAGATAAAAGGCTTGAAATATTAAGTCTAAAAAGAGGATATATTTGAATTTAACCATATTGGAATGTAAACTGCGGTCAATGATTCACAAACTTCATACAGATACCATTTGAATTTAACCATATTGGAATGTAAACTCCATGGCTGCCCTTGATTCCAATACTGCAATATAATTTGAATTTAACCATATTGGAATGTAAACATTCAATGCGTCAGTACAAAAAAAGAAGAAAAGATATTTGAATTTAACCATATTGGAATGTAAACCGAATTTAAGGTAGAAAAAATTTCCTACGAAGTTCATTTGAATTTAACCATATTGGAATGTAAACTCTCATAGGCTTAGGAGCAAAGAACGTATCGGCAAATTTGAATTTAACCATATTGGAATGTAAACGGATTAAAGGCAGTAGAGTTTATCAAGAAGAATAACATTTGAATTTAACCATATTGGAATGTAAACATCAAAGAAGGATATAAGGTTTGCAAGAAGCACTAATTTGAATTTAACCATATTGGAATGTAAACTAATTTCCACATTCGCATTTACACAAATACATTTGAATTTGAATTTAACCATATTGGAATGTAAACTAACATCATCTGCGGCATGGTTTTCCACTTGCTACCATTTGAATTTAACCATATTGGAATGTAAACAAGCCATGTTGCAAAAGATGATGGGAAACAGTCAGATTTGAATTTAACCATATTGGAATGTAAATGATAATGGGGGCGACGCAGAAGATTTTATCCGTTTCATTTGAATTTAACCATATTGGAATGTAAATAATTACAATGGTGGAAATTCTAAGGTTATAGAAGCATTTGAATTTAACCATATTGGAATGTAAATTGGATCTACATTAGATTTTGAGGGATTTGGAGATTCATTTGAATTTAACCATATTGGAATGTAAATCAGTTAGGGCAATATTTATAATCGGAATTTCCCTCATTTGAATTTAACCATATTGGAATGTAAATGTTTCTCTTTTAACCAGATTTCGATTTCCGAAATTGATTTGAATTTAACCATATTGGAATGTAAATTTCTTTGAAACTTTGCGAATAAGCGTGTTGTAATTCATTTGAATTTAACCATATTGGAATGTAAATAAACACGAACCAACATCACAATTCCGAAAGACTTAAATTTGAATTTAACCATATTGGAATGTAAATTTCTTTTTTAGATTATTTTTCTGGAGCGTTTCAAGGATTTGAATTTAACCATATTGGAATGTAAATATAATTCTTAAAATATTCTGGGTAGCGTAAAAATAATTTGAATTTAACCATATTGGAATGTAAATGATACAAGGAGGAAGTTTTATGAATGATTATCAGGATTTGAATTTAACCATATTGGAATGTAAATCTGCTACGATACTTGCTTGTCAGCGGAATAATCGATTTGAATTTAACCATATTGGAATGTAAATTTCCTAAACTACTCATACTGTCTGTCACCAAATCGGATTTGAATTTAACCATATTGGAGTGTAAATTTCTTTATTTACTCTAAAACTTCTCCATACATTTCTAATTTGAATTTTAGATGTTCAAGTTTCCATGAATGATGATACCGAAATTGATATTGCAATAAATACAAGTTGCCAAATTTCCCTCTTGGTAAGCCAGAGGTTTATTTTATTATGGGTGAAGTTCTTAAATGTGGAAAGAAAGGAGGAGTTTGAGATGATAGCAAAAAAAAGATGTTTATATCGAGAAAGCATATCAACATTTACAGGTAATCAGTTAGAATAAAGAGAAACGGTTGGAATATGAAACGAGAGAAAAAGCAATAAGAGATTATAACTTTCTCATCTAAAAATTAAAAGAAAAAGGATTAAAGGAAGGAATAATAGAAGGAAAATTTATAATTGCTAAAAATATGTTTCTAAAAAATCTTGATATATCCGTTATTGTCAAATGTATGGGATTGTCAGAGAAAGAAGTTAAAACATTGAAAGAAATATAAATTTATAGAAAAGACATTGGACTTTGATATAATCCTTCAAAGTAATCAGAGCATGGACTTTGAAACCAAAATAAGTTTCCTTTTTAGAAGGACACCTTCCATAATTTGCAACTTTTGTATGGAAGGAACAGCAGTAACATGCACGACCAAACTTGCAGACTGGAAGAGGAAAGCTGTGCTGTCAATTACAAAATAAAAGGTACTTAAAAAATCAAGAGAAAATAGAGATACTTTAACTAAAGATTTGCACTTTAGCCAAAGTATACACTTTTTCTTTTTGTTTGGATTTATGTGAGAATATCCAATTATATTAATTTACACGATTCCTTGTGCAGTCATTGCTTCTATTACTTTCTCAAATCCAGCAATATTTGCACCTGCTACATAATTCCCTTTCATGTTATAACGAGAAGATGCATCGTCTACTTTTGCAAAGATACCAACCATAATATCCTTTAATTTTGCATCTACTTCTTCAAATGTCCAGCTCAATCTTTGGCTGTTCTGAGACATTTCCAGAGCAGAAGTAGCAACACCGCCTGCATTAGCTGCCTTACCCGGCATAAATAACATTCCATTTTCTAAGAAGAAATCAGTAGCTTCTCTAGTAGAAGGCATATTTGCTCCTTCTGCAACAGCGAAACAACCATTGTTAAATAATGTCTTAGCATCTTCTAAATTAAGTTCATTCTGAGTTGCACATGGAAGAGCGACATCACATGGAATAGACCAGATGCCTTTTCCTTCTGTATAGACAGCGTTAGGTTTTTTCTCTACATATTCCTTGATTCTTCCACGGTTTACTTCTTTGATTTCTTTTACAATATCTAAATCAATACCATCTTTGTCATAAATATATCCATTAGAATCGCTTAAAGCTACTACTTTTGCGCCCAACTGTTGTGCTTTTTCTGTTGCATAAATAGCTACATTTCCAGAACCAGAAATAACAACGGTTTTTCCAGATAATTCCTTACCATTATGAGAGAGCATTTCAGATAAGATATAAATAAGACCATATCCTGTAGCTTGTGTTCTAGCTAAAGAACCGCCGTAAGCTAATCCTTTTCCTGTTAAGACGCCTTCATATAGACCGGTGATTCTTTTATACTGTCCATAAAGAAATCCTATTTCACGAGCGCCAACACCAATATCACCAGCAGGAACATCTGTATCTGCTCCAATATATTTATGAAGTTCTGTCATAAAACTCTGACAAAATGCCATCACTTCACGATCAGATTTTCCTTTAGGGTCAAAATCAGAGCCACCTTTTCCGCCGCCAATAGGAAGTCCTGTCAAAGAGTTTTTAAAAATCTGTTCAAATCCTAAAAATTTAATAATACCTTGATTTACAGAAGGGTGTAATCTTAATCCTCCCTTATAAGGTCCGATAGCGCTGTTAAATTGTACACGGAAACCACGGTTTACCTGAACCTGCCCTTTATCGTCAACCCAAGGTACACGGAAGGAAACTACACGTTCAGGTTCTGTCAAACGCTCTAAAACAGCATCTTTTCTATATTTTTCTTCATTCGCATCAATAACACAACGTAAAGAATCCAACACTTCTTTTACTGCTTGATGAAATTCTGTTTCACTTGGGTTTTTAGAAACTACTCTTTCTAGTATCTCGTCAACATATGACATATTCTTTTCCTCCTAAAATTATTTAAAATGAAATACATTTATGTATCAAACTTTTTCTATATTATATTATAACCTAAATTTTAAAATATAATATAAAAAAACCTTTATTAGTATACCGCCTTACCGTGGTAAAGTCAAATATTTTTGAAAAAATATGATGGAAAATTCATTCATTCTATGCTGATAGGAAGGGGATAGGATTGATAAATAGTTCATATTTCCTAGATGGGAGTTTAAAAAATAGGTTAGGGGTATGTGGGGAATGGTTTGGCGAGAGGTTCGCTATGGCAAGAAAGTATTCCAACGAAGCCGCGCTCTCGCTCCGTTCCAGACGTAGCGGTACTAAATTCGCAGCCCCTAACGGAACTGCTCATTAAGTACCAACGTCTTCCAAGGGGCTTCTTATGGAATACTTTCTTGCCGCCGCTAGTATGATTATATATCCACAGAATTGCAGATAGCATTTATACAAGGGTTTTGGATATATTGTATTAGTTTATAGTATAGATCAGATAAGAGTGTGATAGTATTTATTATTATAAATTGGTTTGAAATATTATAATAAGGTTTTTTATATTTTTGGTTTAAATTTGTATTTATAATCAGTAAAAACGTGAAGTTCCTGATTTTAAATAATCAATAATTTACCAAACCAAGCAACAAATTAACTGAGAATAAAAAGATATTCTAATGAACCCTTAGTTTTATTTCTTCAAGAATACAAAAAGGAATTCCGTTTATAGAGAAGCCAAGAAAGTAACACTTGAGAGAAAGATCCCCTTGGCAGACCCTTGGAAGACGTTGGTACTTAATGAGCAGTTCCGCAAGGGGCTGCGAATTTAGTATCCGCTACGTCTGGAACGGAGCGGGAGCGCGTCTGACAGGGGGATCTTTCTCTCAAGTGTGAACCAACCATTATAAAAGATAAACTCATAGTTTTTCACTATAGAATTGTATTTTCACCATAGAATTGTAAAAGAATATCCTTGACAAATAAGAAAAGAAAGGATATTATAAGCTATAATAAAAAAAATAGTAAATGCTGTGAAAAGAAGAGTATGCAATGAATGTTCCTGACAGAGAGCCTCGGAAGCTGAAAAGAGGTGGAAATGGAAGTTGTTGAAGATGGTCTTAGAGCTTTATAACTGAGGAGCGATCTTAGGTTGTAACGGTGTCACCCGTTATCGTGAAAACTGTTATAATGCAGAAAATTAAAGTGGTATCACGGAGTCTAAAACTTCCGTCTTTAAATAATTAAAGATGGAAGTTTTTTTTAACTTATAGGATCGCTTTATACTCTATTTATTTCACATAAAAAAAGAAAGGAATGATAATATGTGTCAGAATTGTAAAGGGAAACCTTATTACATCACAACGGCAATCGCTTATACTTCTGCGAAACCTCATATTGGAAATACTTATGAAATTGTATTAGCAGACAGCATTGCACGTTTTAAAAGACAACAAGGGTATGATGTGTATTTCCAGACAGGAACAGATGAACATGGGCAGAAGATAGAGGATAAAGCGCTCGATGCTGGTATTACACCGAAGGAATATGTTGATAATATAGCTGGAACAGTGAAAGGGATTTGGGATCTGATGAATACTTCTTATGATAAATTTATCCGAACCACAGATTCTGATCATGAAAAACGGGTGCAGAAAATATTTAAGAAATTATATGAAAAAGGGGATATTTATAAAGGGTATTATGAAGGAATGTATTGTAAACCCTGTGAATCTTTTTTCACTTCTTCTCAATTAGTAGATGGAAAATGTCCTGACTGTGGGGCTGAGGTGCAGCCTGCAAAAGAAGAGGCATATTTTTTAAGATTGAGTAATTATACAGATCGTTTAATAGAACATATTCAGACGCATCCAGAATTTATTCAGCCAGAATCTAGAAAAAATGAGATGATGAATAACTTCTTACTGCCCGGTTTACAAGATCTCTGTGTATCTAGAACTTCTTTTCAATGGGGGATACCAGTGGATTTTGATCCAAAGCATGTAGTTTATGTCTGGGTGGATGCCCTCAGTAATTATATCACTGGTTTAGGGTATAATGTAGATGAAGAAAATGGGGAATTGATGAAGAAATATTGGCCTGCTGATTTACATTTAATTGGAAAGGATATCTTACGTTTTCATACCATTTATTGGCCTATTATGTTGATGGCGTTAGAACTTCCTCTTCCAAAACAGATTTTTGGTCATCCATGGCTGTTACAGGGTGAAGGGAAGATGAGTAAGTCTAAAGGAAATGTGATTTATGCAGATGAATTGGTGGAGTTATTTGGCGTAGATGCAGTTAGATACTTTGTATTACATGAAATGCCATTTGAAAATGATGGTATCATTTCTTGGGAATTATTAGTGGAAAGAATGAATTCTGACTTGGCAAATGTATTGGGGAATTTGGTGAATCGTACTATTTCTATGTCTAATAAATATTTTGGCGGAGTTGTGAATCATGCAAATGCAAAAGAGGATATTGACGAGGAGTTGATTCAGCTATCTTTAGAAACTCCGAAAAAGGTGATAGAGAAAATGGAAAAATTGCGTGTTGCAGATGCGATTTCTGATATATTTGCATTATTTAAACGGTGTAATAAATATATTGATGAAACGACTCCTTGGGTGCTCGCAAAACAAGAAGATAAATCACGTCTGGAAACGGTGCTTTATAATTTAATAGAAAGTATTTGTATCGGTGCGAGTTTGTTAAAGCCATTTATGCCAGAAACTTCAAAGAAAATATTAGAACAATTAAATACGAAGGAAAGAACATATGAAGAGTTTGCGACCTATGGGTTATATCCTTCTGGGAATAAAGTGACAGAAAAACCGGAAATTTTATTCGCTCGTCTGGATATAAAAGAGGTGTTAGCAAAAGTGGAGGAAAGACAGAAGACAGAGGAAAAAGAGGGGAATGGTGTGGAACAAAAGGAGAAAGAGGAAGTTTTGATAGATGTAGAAGCGAAGCCAGAAATCACATATGAGGACTTTTCTAAACTTCAATTTCAGGTGGGAGAGATTATCGCTTGTGAAGAAGTGAAAAAATCTAAGAAATTATTGTGTTCTCAAGTGAAGATAGGGAATCAGGTAAAACAGATTGTATCTGGCATCAAGGCGTATTATTCTGCTGAGGAAATGGTAGGAAAGAAAGTTATGGTGCTTGTGAATTTAAAACCTGCTACCTTAGCAGGAGTAGTTTCGGAAGGAATGTTATTGTGTGCAGAAGATGAAAATGGACAGTTGGCATTATTGACACCAGAAAAGCCTATGCCATCTGGAGCGGAGATATCATAAGTGTATTTTTATGGTTTGGGAGGAAAAAATGATTTTCGATACACATACTCATTATGATGATGAAGCATTTGATGATGACAGGGAGGAAATTCTTGGGAAACTTAAGGAAAATCAGGTAGAAAGGATTGTAAATGTGGGAGCGGATATCGCTTCTAGTAAGATGACAATCGCATTGACAGAGGAGTATTCTTTTCTCTATGGAGCGGTGGGAGTGCATCCGAGTGAAACGAAGGAATTGACGGATCGGGACATGGATTGGGTGAGAGAGGCTTCCAGACTTCCTAAAATAGTAGCGATTGGAGAAATCGGTTTGGATTATTATTGGGGAGAGCCGGAAAAAGAGATACAGAAGAAGTGGTTTCGGGAGCAGTTAAAAATTGCGAGGGAAGAAGCTCTTCCTGTTATCATTCACAGCCGAGAAGCTGCACAGGATACATTAGAGATCATGAAACAAGAACATGCAGAGGAAATCGGTGGGGTCATTCATTGTTTTTCTTATTCGATAGAGATGGCAAGGGAATATATACAGATGGGATTTTATATCGGAATCGGTGGAGTGGTCACTTTTAAGAATGCGAAGAAATTAAAAGAAGTGGTGAAGCAGATTCCATTAGAATGTATCGTATTAGAAACAGATTGCCCTTATTTAGCTCCAGAAGGGAGAAGAGGAGAAAGGAATTGTTCTCTATATTTGCCTAGAGTGGTGCAGGAGATAGCGAGTTTGAAACAAATAGAAGAGGATATGGTAAGAGAACAGACCTATCAAAATGCGCTGCGTTTATATCGGATGAGTTGTTAGAGATGTTTTTTCGTTTGGGTGGATTGGAATGATAGTGATTAAAGTATTAGTTATAAGAAAGAGGAAGTAGATGGCGGTATTAGGGAATCCTAAAAATACGATTCAAGTTATTCAGAAATATAATTTTGATTTTCAAAAGAGATTTGGGCAAAATTTTTTAATCGATGAACATGTGATAGAAAAGATAATGAGAGCGGCTGATCTGACAGAGGAAGACTGTATTTTAGAAATAGGACCGGGAATTGGAACGATGACGCAATATTTGGCGGAAACTGCCAGAGAGGTGATCGCGGTAGAGATAGATAAAAATTTGATTCCTATTTTAGAAGATACGCTTTCTGGTTATTCTAATATTATCATAAGGAATGAAGATATTTTAAAAGTGGATATCAATGCTTTGGTGAATCAGTATAATCAGGGTAAGCCGATTAAAGTAGTTGCTAATCTTCCGTATTATATCACGACTCCTATTATTATGGGATTGTTTGAAAAAAATGTGCCATTAGAGAGTATGATTGTAATGGTGCAAAAAGAGGTAGCAGAACGGATGCAGGTAGGACCGGGGACAAAGGATTATGGAGCGTTATCTTTAGCCGTACAGTATTATGCAGAGCCGGAGATTGTGGCAAATGTTCCTCCGAATTGTTTTATTCCTAGACCTAATGTGGGGTCTGCTGTAATAAAGTTGACACGGCATAGACAACCGCCGGTGAAGACAAAAGATGAAGCTGCATTATTTCGGATGATAAGAGCATCTTTTAATCAGAGGAGAAAAACATTGATTAATAGTTTAAGAAATGCTTCTGATCTGTCTTATGAAAAAGAAGAGATAGAAATGGCTCTAAAACAGATGGATCTGCCGCTTACGATTCGAGGCGAGGCGCTCAATTTAGAACAATTTGCCAGATTGACAGATATTTTGGTAAAGGAAAAATAGAAAATAAAAGACAAGTCATAAAACGCTTTCTTTCCGCATAGAATAGTCTAAAAGGGAGGGAAGCGTTTTGTCTGAGTATAAGAGATTTGTTTCGTACATATATGCCTATGATAATGGGATAAAGAATAAAAATGTGGGGTTTGCAAAGGTGGAGTCTAGAAATGGGCAGTGCAGACTTTTTATTAATTTAAAAGGGGCATATGCTGGAAATGGAAAAGAACAGAAAGTTTATTTATTTCGTCGGAACGGAGAGAGGTTATTAGGGACTTATATAGGAAGTTTTATGATTAAGAACGGAATGGGGGAGTTTAGAGATGTCAGTGATTCCTCTAATATTAAAAATTCTGGCTATAACTTGAATCAGATGGGAGGAATATTGATACAGAGTTCTGAGAAGAGTGGGCAGGTGTATGCATCAGGATGGGACGATCATGGATTATCTGTAGAAAAATTTACTTTAGGAGAGAAGGATTCTGTGGAGAATCAGATGATTAGTGCTGCATCTATCATAAAATTTCCGGAAAAAGAGAAAACTTCAAGCCCTTCTATTTTAGATGTTGTGGATTTAAAAGGAAAAGAAGAAACTGTGGTGATACAGGATTTGGCGTTACAAGCACCTATTATACAAAAGAAGGAAAATAGAAGGGAGAGGCAGATTCCTTTTGTGCAGGAGCAAAAAAGAGAAAGTAAACTGCCATTAGGAAGGACAGAAATATACACGGAAATGCGGGGGAATATGCAAAAGAGGGAAGAAAAGAAAATAGAAAGAGAAGTAGTGGAAGTAGAGAAACAGATGGAAATTGCGGGGAGAGAAATGGAGTGGAATGAGGAGGAGATAGAGGAGAGTCTGGAGGATACAAAGTTACAGGAAATATCAAAGGTGCAGTTAGAAGAGGAAAGGGGAGGAATAAAGGAGAGTTTAGAAAAAACGGTGTTAAAAGCAGAGGAGAAGGTGAAAGAGGAAAAGGTAAAAGAGGAAAAATTAAAAACACAGGAAGCTAGGGGAGAAAAGCTGTGGGAGAGATTGATGAATGAGTTTCCGAAGGTGATTGCATTTGAAGATGAGCCGGATATTATGTGTTTAAAAATAGATTTAAAAGATCTGGAAAATCTGCCAAAGGAAAATTGGATATTAGGAAATAATAGTTTTCTTCTGCATGGGTATTATAATTTTAGGTATTTATTATTAGCTAGATTAAAAGAGAATGAATATATTTTGGGGATTCCCGGTATGTATCATAATAAGGAACAGTTTATGGCATCTATGTTTGGATTCGATTCTTTTAAGACGGTAATACCTTGTAAACAAAAGACGGGGCAGTTTGGATATTGGTATCAAAGGGTTAGATTATAGAAAAAATAGGGTCGCTGTAAGATAGATTTTATGTTGTCTATGGATTGAGAGGTTATATTATTCATGGGGATTAAGATTTATTTTGCAGGGACTTTGTTTTTGGTTTAGATAAGGGATAGAGGGAATAGGAATTAGTTTTTTTAGGGATAGGGGGAGTGGCGAATGGGTCACAATTTATGGAGAATATACCACGCCAGACGCGCTTTCGCTCCGTTCCAGACGTAGCGGTACTAAATTCGCCGAACCCAGAGGGTTCGCTCATTAAGTGCCAACGTCTTCCAAGGGTCTGGCTAAGGTATATTTTCCATAAATTGTTACTTTTTTGGCTGTTCTAAAGAATATATTTGTTTATTGGATGCTTTAGCCGTTGCTTTCTTAACTTCATAGTGGTTGTTTTGCAGATATTTTGATTTATCCGCTAGTTTCAATTTCATCTCGGAATTTTTAATATTTTAAATAGTACTTTAATAAACTTCCTTTGCGCATATTTCGTTTTTGAATGTTTGAGTTTTCTTGTTGTAGTTAATATTGTTTATTTGCCAAATCAAGCCCATAGTCTTTCAAGTTACCGTTTATCGCATCAACAAGCCATCCAGCAACAGATTGTTTTTGCTCGTCAAAGGGAATCCATACAGCGGGAGTTGCGATAATGGTATGTGCTGTCATATTTCTTGGATCATCATACCACGCCACACCATCCCAGATGAACAGGCTCACACCAATTTCCTTAAACTGAGGGATAGTATCTCTCAGTATCTGTTGATAAATGTCTGCTTCTTTTTCTGTGACATCCATCACGCCTGTATCGAAATAATTTTGTACTTTAGCGAGGTCACCATCTCTTGTGGAGCAGTCAAACAGGAGATGAATATCATCACCATACTTTTTATGTAATGCAGTCAGACAGTCCAACGTGAGATTATTACTTGTCAGTTTATCTGATATTTCTTTCGGAGTTTGCCAGATATCCGTTGCAATGGTATGCCAGTCATCATGTAACAGCAGTGAAGCATCTACTAAAACATTTTTACTTTCTGCATTTGGAAAGTAATTTGTAAAAATATCGTCAGAGAGAAGTGCTGTGGCAAAACCTCCTGCACTGTAGCCTGTAACGACAACAGCTTCTGGATCATTAATATCGGCAAGTTCCATAATTTTTTGCATGGTCTGTGTATAGTTCACATAGCCGTTGTGATAGAGAATTTTTTCTTTGCCGTCATGGTCAATATAGCGGAACTCTCCTGTGCCTGCATGGAAATCCCCAGTCGCATAAGGGAATAGGATGATGTTCCAGTTTTCAAATGGACTGCCCTCTACATCGGAAGCAAGACCACCCATATTCATTGTAACATTTGCTAGCATATCAATTAAGATTTCTTTGGTATTATAGGTATCATCTCTTGCGGTTTCTTCATTTATACTAACTCCGCCGCCTGCGAAATACACCATGACTTTATTTTCATTGCCTTTCTTGAAGAAAGCACGGTATTTGCCGCCCTCGGAAGTTTTCATTTCGTCGTTTGTGACACGATACCATTTTCCCACAGTCGGATTTTTCTTCAGATTTGGATATTGCAGTATAAAAAAATATACAAATAAAGCTATAACGAAAAGACCTAAAAGTATAATTCCTAAAACCTTTAATGCTTTTTTCATCTTCCCTTTCCTTTCTGTACACTTGTTTTTTGAAATAAGTTGTATTACTATATAAAACATTTGTATTGCCGATATAATTGTATCAGCAATTTTTGAAATGTCAATAGGAGAAGAAAAAATGAAACAAAACAAGAAAACTGTATCACCGGTGAGCAATAAAGGAAGAAATATTTATGTGATAGTGTATATAACAAAATCTTTTCTGACATTATTAGAAGATAAGGCGATTGAGAATATTTCCATCAGTGAAGATGGGTAGTTGACCATAAATGTACTATCCATCTTAAAATCCTCCAGTATAATATATTTGCACATATGTCATAGCTTCCCAATTACCACATTTTATTATATGTTGTTATGAGATTTTACTACCCTTATTTTTGTTCTTATAAGGCGGCAAAAGCAAGATAAAATGGTGTAATCATATAAAGGGATATAAGGTAGGCATTGGCAATAAATCCTTTATTTTTAAGGTATTTGGAGGATTTTATTAAAGTCTTATGAGGTGTTATAAATATTTATGAAATTGAAAACATCAAATAATGATTGACAAATTTGGAGTATAATGAAGAGGATACTTACGGGCAAATAAAGGAGTATTGTAAGTGGTTGAGCCATTTTCCGCCGATACAGGCATATTCTCTTGCTGTTCCTTCTAATTCAAAACCTAATCGTTCTACTAGATGAATAGAGGAGAGATTTTTAGGCTGAATATAGGCTTCTATTCGATGGAGTTTATATTCTGGAATCACAAAGGAAAGGGCATGGGAAATCGTTTCATAGGCATATCCTTGATGATGATAATTAGGGTCAAATTTATATCCTATCTGACAGGACTGTGAAACATTATGAAAATCTGTAAAGGATACTGTTCCAATGATGCGCTGTGAATTTTCTTTTAAGAATATATAGAAACGAAGTCGATTTCCTTTCATAATTTGATTGTACTCTTGCTGCAATAACCTTTTTTGATAATCTGCTGTATAATAAAAAGATGGTTTATCTATTTCATATTGGTCGAAAAGTTCTCGATTTCTGGAAAGAAAGGTGAGAACCTGCATATAATAGCTTTCATTTAAAATCCGAAGGAATAAACGTTCCGTTTCATAAATGATTTTCATAATAAAATAATCTCCATTCCTGTACTGTCGTTGAAGAGCATGTTAGGGTTTTCTATTTTATTTGCTTTCTGAACTGACAGTGTATATAATTTATAATATAACAGAAATGAAAAAAACATGCAATGTTTGATGGAATTTAAAGTGTAATTTGGTAACAGTTCAGACTTTTTATTTGTTATTATGAAATTCGTTTTTCACAGATTAGAACAGTCAAAAAACTAGCGAAGGCAAGGAAGTATTCCATAAGAAGCCCCTTGGAAGACGTTGGTACTAAATTCGCAGTTCCGCAATAAGCGGAGCTGCGAATTTAGTACCGCGTAGTCTTACACGGAGTGAGAGCGCGGCTTTGATGGAATACTTCCTTGCCGGAGCGAACCTTTGATGTTCAAATAGACTGAACAGTAACAAGAAATAACGAGATTCAAGTATTAATTGATGGACATTAATCAATGTTTTTGATAAGATAAAAGAGTAGTTTATTATTCCGTTTATAATTATTTATAAGTGAGTTGAGAGGAAAGGATGATGATATTTTTTTAAGTTAAAAATGGTTACAGATGAAAGAAAATGGAAAGGCATAAGAGAAAGGGGGATTTCAGGATAGGCTTATAAAGATGTTGAAAAATTTTTTAAAATTATATTGTACGATCTGATAGCGTTTTATGATGTTATTAAAATATGGAGGCATGAAGATTTTGTTTATAAGTTTACCTGAATAGTGAAGTGTTATGAAATATATAAAAGATTTATGTTTTATGATAAAGTATATCATATCTTTAAAACCTGTTGTTTTACTTGTATATCCGATAAAAATCATATTAAATGTAATACGTCCGTTGATTTTCGTCATTTTTCCGAAATTGATTATTGATGAATTGACAAATGGAGGAGATATCAAATATTTGACTACTCTTGTCTGTATTATGGCGATTACTACCATGATATTGAATTTATCTTATAATATTATAGGGACAATATGGAGTCATTATTATAATTTATTAGTATCTCTTGCGGATATTCAACATTTATGTACGAATGTCTATTGTGATTATCAAAAGATAGAGGATAGTAAGTTTCTGGATCTTCAGCAGAAGGTGAAGAGTAATATTCACCCTACGGATTATTTGTATTTTATTTCTTTTTTTATTGAAAATGTCATTCAAGTAGTTCTTTATGGTTATTTGATTATAAGGCTGCATTTTATTTTACTTCTTGGAATTTTATTACTGAGTATTTTTAATTATCTGCTAGGGCATTTTATGAATCAGGAAAATTATAATTATAATCATAATCTAGCGCCTATTTCCCGAAGAATTAATTATTTCTTTAAAATTGCAACTGACCATATTTATGGAAAGGATATCAGAATCAATCAGATGAATCATCTGATCAAGGACAAGTTCAGCACCGCAAGTGAACAGGGGATTTCTCTGACAAAAGTACATCATAAAAAGATAACATTTCTGAATATTCTAGGAATGATTCTATCTTTTTTGGGGGATTGTTTTGTTTATATCATGATAATTCTGTCTTATCTGGCGAATAAAATTTCATTAGGCACATTTTCCATGTATTTAACGATAATTCCTAATTTTATGGAGTATTTAAAAGAAGTGTTACATTCTGCAGATGAATTTCAGTTTTGGGCAAAAAATATTGATTTATTAAAAGAATATCAGGCTGTTTTAACGGATAAACAGAAGGAAGAGAAAGAAACTAGGACATTATCTGATTATTCGATTGAATTTCAGCATGTGAGTTTTCAATATCCCAATAGTGATAAGTATGTACTGCAGGATATTCATTTTAAATTAAATCAGGGAGAGAGTCTGGCGATTGTCGGAGTCAATGGAGCAGGGAAATCGACATTGATAAAACTATTATGCAAACTGTATGAGCCGACTAAGGGGAAGATTCTGATAGGTGGAGTGGATATTCGTTCTATCAGCAAAGAACAATATACGAAGATATTAGGTGTGTTATTACAGGATTATAAATTATTTGCTTTTCCGATTATAGAAAATATTGTGTTAAATCAGGAAGAAGAGAGAGAAAGGCTGGATAGAGCGATTGATTTAGGAATGTTGAAAGAAAAGATACAAAGGCTGCCGAATAGGGAGAATACTACTTTATATAAAGAATTTGATGATAATGGAATCGAGCTTTCTGGAGGAGAATTACAGAAGATAGCATTAGCGAGGACGATTTATAAAAAGGCTGATATTTATCTTTTTGATGAAGCGAACTCTGCTTTAGATTCTCTGGCGGAACATCAATTTTATCAGAATATAAAGGATATCTCTAAAGGAAAAACGGCAATTTATATTTCTCATAGACTCGCTTGTGCGAGGTATTGTGATAAAATTGCGGTTTTTGAAAAAGGAAAATTGATCGAATTTGGAACACATACAGAATTAATGGAACAGGAAACCTTTTATCAATCTTTGTTTGAGAAGCAGGCGAGTGGTTATCTGCAAGTGGGGGAAGAGTATGGGAACACAGCAAATTAAAAATTACATATTTGGGATAAAAGTTTGTTTTAAATTAAATAAAAAAATATTGTTTTTTAAGATAGGAAATATTATTTTCTCTATGATAAATCTCTTTTTGCCGATGATATTAGTAAAAGTAATCTTAGATGATTTACTCACAGCAAAAGATAATCTGTCTTTTCTGATAACAAGATTGTTGTTTCTTTTGGGAGTTTTATATTTATCCAGAATCATGCAAAATATCATTCAGACGAAACTACAGACAGAAGAGAGTGAATTTGAGAAGAAGTTTAAGCTGATATTTTCAGAAAAAGCGATGCGGATAGAATATGGAAAATTAGAAACAAATTCAATCCAAAATATGATAGAGTTAGCGAACAAAGGAAAAAGTTTATCGTCTTATGTCGATGATATTTTTCAAATGATAGAATATATTTGTAAGGTAGCAGGTTGTATCGGAATTGTATTACAGATCAACTTTGTAATCGCCATTTTAGCAGTGATTCCCTGTATAGTGAAAAATATAGTCAATTATTTTAATATAAAAGAAAGCAACCGACGCTTTCAGATCTTATCTTCTCTTTGGAGAAAAGAAGGATATCTGACCAATTATTCTAAAGATGTTTCGGGGGCAAAAGAACTACGAGTGCATGGATTGGAAACATGGATCATAGAAAAATTAAAAAAATTGGTGACGATAGAGAGTAAAACCGATGCACATTTACGGTATATAGGGATAATCGGGGACAGTATTAATCTGTTCTTCATCGCATTACAGACCGTTTTTATCTATCTGATTATTATTCATCAGGTGGTGGACGGAACAATCAGTGTGGGAGATTTTACCTTTTATGTTTCCTCCATTTTCGCTTTTTCTGAAACGATTCAATCTATCATTGATTTAAGAGGAAAAATAAAAAAGCAGAATATATTTGCCACTTCTTTGAGAGAATTTATGTATATGGATTTAGAGGAAAAAGCAGACAAGCTGCAAGACATAAAACAGCCTGTTACCATTACATTTAAAGATGTATCCTTTCGATATCCGAATACAGAAAATGATATTTTAAAAAATGTGAATCTGACGATACATCCGGGAGAAAAAATGATAATTGTCGGAAAAAATGGGCAGGGGAAAACTACGTTGATTAAGTTATTATGCCGCTTTTATCAGCCTACAGAAGGTCATATCTATGTGAATGATATAGATATCAATACCCTTCCATATGAGAAATACATCAAGTTAATAGGCACAATATTTCAAGATTTTAAGTTAATCTGTGGGACAATAAAAGAAAATGTGCTATGTGGACAAGACTATCAGTCAGGGCGACTGGAAAATTCGTGTATGGTATCAGGAACAAATGCATTAATAGAAAAAACAGATAAAAAATGGGAAACGGTGTTATATAATTATTTTGACGAGGAAGGGATAGAACCATCAGGAGGAGAATCGCAGAAAATAGCGATAGCCAGATTATTATATAAAAATTCCGATATCTTTATCCTAGACGAACCAACAGCAGCATTAGATCCGATATCAGAATATGAAGTATTCAAAAGTTTTAAACTCATCTCCAAAGAACATACAACGATTTTTATTTCACATCGTTTATCGAGTGTGAGTATCTGTGATAAAATAGCAGTATTAGATGGCGGAAAAATCGCAGAATATGGAAATTTTGAAGAATTAATGAAATTAAATGGTATCTTTGCGGATATGTATCAAGCACAAGCGCAATATTATGTTTAGAATGATAAAAAGAAAATTTAATAGTGATGAGGAGCTGCGGGAATTAACTCGTAAGATAATTCCGTCAGCAATACTTCCGCATGAGGCAGAGCTTGTGGAGCTTTCCTGTTAAGGACTTCACGAAGCTCTGCCAGATTCTGATCGCATAAGACCATTTCGTGATTCTCAGCAATATAGACCAATGCTTTAGCAGGCTTTGAATATGGAAACAGTACGGCAGAAATCAGAATATTGGTATCCACAAGTATCTTCATTTTTTTCTTTTTCCATAACGTACTTCGTCAACTAATGCCTGTACGTCATCTTCATTATACACGCCCATCTGTTTAGAAACACCCTCAAATGCTTTCTGGGCTTTATAAATTGCCTGTGCAGAAGGCATTGTTGATGACAATCTCACCATTTGGATTCTGAAAGAACAAGATTTTATCTCCAGCTTTTAGACCAAGTACGCGGCGTATTTCGGCAGGCACGGTAATCTGTCCATTGGCAGAAATTTTTGCTAAGTTCATGTAAATCGTCCTTTCTTATAATTATATATTTTTAATACTACATTCCTATTAATAAAAGTTTCAATATCTCTAAAAACCAGTTATACTTTTCCTTCTGAATCAGACATATATCTTTCTGCCTGCAGATTGAATAAATCACAATAAGCACCGCCATTTTTCATTAACTGTTCATGACTGCCAGACTCAATAATCTTTCCTCTCGACATATGAAGTATGATATCACAATTTTTGGTTGTTGAAAGTCTATGTGATATCATAAATACTGCTCTTCCTTTAAACTGTTGATATACTAAGTCAATGATCTCTGCTTCTGAAATAGGATCTAAAGCACTTGATGGTTCATCCATGACGACAATAGGATTTGCCTTATACAGTACGCGAGCAATAGCTACTTTCTGCTGTTCTCCCCCAGAAAGTACAATTCCATTTTCAAATTCATTAGACAAACACTTATTCATATTAGGATCTATATTATGAATTTTTTCATATAAAGAAATATCTTTTAAAATAATATCGATTTTAGTATTTTGTTCTGCTTCTACATATCCCATAGCAATATTTTCATAAATAGTAAAAGGATATACAAAATAATTCTGAAATACTGTTCCTATAGAATTTCTTAAGTCTTGTGCATTATATTCTTTATAATCCACTCCGTCCAATAAGATGACGCCTTCTGTAGGGTCATATAAACGTAGTAACAACTTTATTAAAGTAGATTTACCAGCACCATTATGTCCTACAATACCAACCATCTCGCCTTTATGAATTTTAAAAGATATATCTTTTAGTACATAAATATTGCTATTTGGATATTGAAAAGAAACATTTTTGAATTCAATCGTAGAAAAATCTCCATGAAAATTTTTTTTGCCAGAAGTAATATAGTTTTGACAATCAAGAATTTCAAATACATTGTCTAAATAAAGACTGTGTTGTTGAAATTGAGGAATAAATACAAATAACCCACTAATTGTAGCTGTAACAGATTGACTTCCATTCAATAAAGCAGCAAAACTTCCTACAGAAATGTATCCTAAACTAATGCGAAATATAATATAAAAAATACTAGCAATAGTACTGGTTAAAACGATAGCCTGTGGTAAAGCATCATAAATCATCAACTTAGGATTTTCTTGCTTGTAGGTTTTATGTAAATTTAGATAGGCTCTATTTAACATTCCAAATAATAAAGAAGAAAGTCCTGTAGTTCTAATGTCTTGTGAATAATCTTTAAGATTCAAAATGCGATGAACATAATCGATTTCTCGATTATCAGAAACTTGTGCCATTCTTGAATGATAATCAATATTATTATATCCTATATTGAATAAGATACTAATAATTAAACTAAAGATAGAGAATAGTAAAATGAATAAGTCAATTTGTAAAACAATTCCAAGAGAAGTAATTAAAATCACGCTGCTTTCAATAGTATTGGCTGCCGTTTGAAAAACACTAAGAATTCTACTGTCAATTTCATTCATAGCCCTAGATATTTTCTCATAAGATTCACTGTTATCATAATTAGAAATATCAATATCCACTAATTTATGATACATTTCCTCTCTCATTTTCTTACGCAATATCAATGCCTTTGCTGGATAGAAAACCTTATCATACCATGACGAATAAAGTTGCTTACCAACTACTAGAATACACATAATGAGAGTAATAGTTAAAATCTGACGGATAGGAACTTGCATCATAACAGCATCAAGCACATATCTGAAATACCATATTGTCATTAATGGCTCAATAATAGCTAAAACAATGGATTTGAACATGGTCATAAATACCAAAGAAGGTATCGTTTTTCTAATAATGTGAAATGCTCTTAAATTATTTTTGATTATATGTTTTATCATTTTCATACCATCTCTTCCCCCTAACTTGATAACTTCTTATACCATTTGGCACAATTAAATATACAGAATTCTTGAAATCTCAAGAATACTTTAGATTTCTATTTCTATTATATCTAAAAATCAGAGAAAGTAAATGAATTTCAGAAAGATTTTACTATAAGGGGTAGAAAACTATGAAACAACAATAAAACAAGGGCAAAAATTTGATACTATTTTTTATTCCATTTTAGCAGATAAAGATTTTTTCATAAAATAAATTCATCTAGTTGACTGTTATTATCTTCAGATCTATGATAAAATCAACACAAAAACGATAATAGAAAAATCCATATAGAAATGAGAGAAAAAATGACAGAACAACAACGATATATGAAAGAAGCACTGCGTCTTGCTAAAAAAGCCGCTTCCATAGGAGAAGTTCCTATTGGATGTGTGATTGTTTATGAAGGTAAAATAATTGGTCGAGGCTATAACCGAAGGACAATAGATAAAAATACCCTCTCCCATGCGGAGTTAAATGCTATCCGAAAAGCGAGTAAATATATGGGGGATTGGCGTTTAGAAAACTGTGATATTTATATAACATTAGAACCCTGTCAAATGTGTTCAGGAGCGATTATTCAAGCCCGAATGAGAAAGGTATATATTGGCTGTATGAATCCAAAAGCTGGATGTGCTGGTTCTATTTTAAATCTTTTACAAATGCCTCAATTCAACCATCAGGCGGAAATAGAAATAGGGATTTTAGAAGAAGAGTGCAGCTTGATTTTAAAAAATTTCTTTAAAGAACTCCGCCAGAAAGTGAAGCTGGAAAAACAACAAAAAAATGAAATATAAAATACAGATCAGTTTGTTTTTTGACCAACGGGGAACGCTCCGGCAAGGAAGTATTCCAACGAAGCCGCGCTCTCGCTCCGTTCCAGACGTAGCGGTACTAAATTCT
>CANRVK010000011.1 GCA_947643285.1 uncultured Eubacteriaceae bacterium | reverse complement strand
ACACTTATTCACTTGAAACAACAATTGCAGAAAAAATAGATGCCATACTCAGCCTAATGGAGTTCTCTAGTAGAATGAAAGACTATTACGACATCTATTACCTTGCAAATAAATTTGATTTTGATGGAGTCACACTTACTGAGGCTTTGAAAAAGACCTTTGAAAACCGTGGGCATGTCTTTACAGTTGAACAGTTTAAGCAAGTTATGGGTTTTGGCAGTGACAAATCCATGCAGAAGAAATGGAAAGCCTTCTGTCGCAAAATTGATATATATACCAATGATTATAACATTGTGCTGGAAAAAATAAATAATTTCCTTACCAAACCATTTATAGCGGCTGTTACTGATAATAATCTAGCGGAACACTGGATTTCCTCAACAAACGAATGGCGAAGGTTCTAATTATGGCTAAAATAATGAAAATTATCAAAAAGGAAACAGAGAAGATTTAGTGTGGTTATTTTTATGGAAATACCAAATCTAAACGAGTACAGAAAAAATGTGGATTTGTATATTATCATATAAATAAAAATATTCACCGGAAATTGATGGATGATACCTGCATTGAACATATTTCCTGCCTTAGTAAAGAGGGATAAAATTATGAGTAAACCATTATCAGAAATGACATTAGAAGAATTATGGCAATTATTTCCGATCTTTTTAACAGAATATCAGACATATTGGACAGAATGGTATCAAGAAGAATATACATTATTATCTGCTATACTTTCCAAAAATTATATTGTACGAATCAATCATATTGGAAGTACTGCTATAAAAGGGATATGGGCTAAACCTATCATTGATATTCTTGTAGAAATAATAGAACAGACCAATATGCAGCTAATCTGTGATATTTTAACGGAAAATGGATATTTATGTATGAGTCAAAGTGAAAATAGAATGTCTTTCAACAAAGGCTATACAGAACGAGGATTTTCTGAGAAAGTATTTCATTTACATTTAAGATATGTCGGAGATAATGATGAGTTATATTTCAGAGATTATCTAAATGAGCACGCTGATATCGCAAAAGAATATGAAAACTTAAAGATTTCTTTATGGAAGTTATATGAACATAATAGAGATAGATATACAAATGAAAAAGGGAATTTTATTGCAAATGTTATGAAGATGGCGAAAGAAAAATATAGTTACTGATATGTGAGCTAGAGGTATATTTTATAAGTATGAATTGAATGAAAGAGAACATTTTGACTAAAGGTTCGCTCCGGCAAAAAAATATTCCAGCGAAGCCGCGCTCTCGCTCCGTTCCAGACGTAATGGTACTAAATTCGCGAACCCTTACGGGTTTGCTTATTAAGTACCAACGTCTTCCAAGGGGCTTCTTTTGGAATACTTTTTTTGCCTTTGCTAGTTAGTTGATTCTTCTAAGAAAATGTGAAAATTACTTTTGGAAAAAATGGGGCAAGAATCATTTTCTATTATACTGTTTTTTGATATAAATTCAGTATATTTTGTTATTTTAAAAGTTTTTTGAAAAAAACGAAATATCTATGCAGTTTATCAGTTATTTCAATCGTTCTGTTTCTAATGGGTATATGGATTTTTTTGATATAGCTGAAATAGATTTTGTTATATATACAATATTTATCTTATTTTTGAAATGCTCACTATCTTGGTTTTTATGTCCATCAATAAAAAGTGAAATAACTAAAATCTTATCATAACCCGTTTTAGAAAGATAAACAAATTGTAAAGGAGAAGATTTTATGAGTAAATTGTATCTATTGAACATTATTTTTGTCATAATTGAAGTTATTGCATGGATTCTATTAACAATACAGATATTTGGAGATATGAATCCAGATGCCATTATAATTTCTGCAAATATTTTAGGAATCGGATTAATTGGAACTTGTACATGTTCCATTATCAGAGTCATTCATAAATTAAAAGAAAATAATCCTTCTCACAAAGAATAATAACAAGAAAATTTTTCAAATCAGAATGTATTCTAATCAATAAAATCTATACTTTTCAAAGCTAAAACATAGTTTTCTGCAATTAATATTATATTTATGGAAGTTACTATCATTTCATATCCTCTCAAAACAATTCCTATCACGCTTTACTTTACCATCTTGCCCATGCTATAAACTAGCACAGGAAAGCCTCTATTCCAAAAGAAGCCCCTTGGAAGACGTTGGTACTTAATAAGCAGTTCCGCATGAAGCGGGGCTGCGAATTTAGTACCATTACGTCTGGAACGGAGCGAGAGCGCGGCTTCGTTGGAATAGAGGCTTTCCTGCGCGAACCTTTGCTCAAAAAATCCCCCATACAAATATTTCAAATTTATAAAACCCGACCATAGTTAAAAATTTACACCATATTTTTTAAATAATGCTTCATATTTCTAACTATCATAAAGTCAAAATCACTCTCTTCATATTTTGGAATTAATTCTTTATATGCCTCTGCAATCCTTTTATCTTTTATATTGCTGAGCGTAAGAACTGTTTCCATTGAAAGGTCTTCATTTTCCATGTTATGTAATATTTCTATAAATATATCTACAAATTTTTCTTCATCTGCTGCTGAATTAATCACATAGATACAAGATTTTCTTATACTTTCAGAATTTTCTTTATTTTTTAAAAAATCTATCAAATCGCTCGCTGAAAATCTTTCTGTTTCTTGTATAAAAAATAACGCATGTCGTTTCAGCTCGTCACTAAAATCCCCATAAATAACATCAAGCATTTTATCATAATATTTATCTCTATATACCTTTGGTACTTGCGTCCATAGCTCTAGTGCTATTTCAACTTTTTCCCTATCACCTTCCATCAAATCTTCAAAAATCTTCATTCCTTTTTGTAAATCAAATTTGAAAGCCAGTTTCATCCTGCTTATATTTTCCACCCCATCAAAATTCAAAATAAATTGAAGTGTTTCCTGTTCAATATTTTCAAATTTATAAAAACTCCATATAATTTTACTTTTCGTTTCCGAATCTGCAGTTTTATACTTTTCTATCAGTTCTTTCTCATTTCCAAGCATATAATAGCCATAATTATAATCACTATATCCAGCAATAATTTCTTCAAAAAATCCCTGATACCATTCCAGAAATGTCATATTAGTTAAAAAGGGGGGATTTTCTATTTCAAGATTCCAGTCTATATAAACAATCTCTCCTTTTCTGCTTCCATTTACCACTAACAGTGTATCAAAAGTACACCCCTGTGTATTAATATTCAAAACTCCATCTTTTATCCTATCATATAATTCATTACTTAATTCAAAATATTTTTTATCTAAATATTCCTCATCATAATTTCCCTCATTTTCAAAATAATCTGAACATTTATCACAAATTTGAAAATAGTTATCATTATACATACTTTCTTTGGATAGATTTTCATAAAATTTTGCATATTTGTCATCCATGCTAAGTGGTTCTATTCCATAAAAAGGACTCACACCGCCATTTCCAACCTTTGTTATAAAAAATACATACTCTTCTGGAAGCTCAACATGATATTTCTGTTCAAATTCTCTCACCCACTCAAGACTTACGGTTTCATTCAGTTTATATTTATGTCTTTCTGCTCCAAAGATTTCATATTTTTTATCTCTATTTTCTACTTCTTTTATGATATCTTTTATATATTGGGCATGTTCATCTGACAAATACTGATAATTTTTATTCATAAATTTCTCACTCAAACCTATACGAAAGTATAGTTTCCCCTTTCCACAATTTTTAATCCATTTTCCTTTTATAACAAAATATAACAATCAAATTTCCCTTAACATAGCTCAAAGCTGCAATTCACTTAATCAATTCCATAATAGCCTTTTCCCAATATTTCTCAGGAACATCATACCAGTTACATTTTTTATTTTCTTCTTCACATAGCTTTATTGCTCTATCTAAAACTTCTCCATGTGATACATTTCCAGTAAGTATTAAATCTTTCGTTATTTGACTCCAATATGGTGCTATATCTGCTAATCCTGATTCCTGAATTTCTTTGATCACTTTTTCTTTGTCATAATCTAAACTGATAAAATCATAGTTCCATTCCTGTTTCTCTTGACTGAGAATCATAAATTGTGCTTTTCCGCCACTATGTAAAGCCGCCCCTACAGCTCCCGGATTTAAAACAACTTTATCGGCATACATGATTACTCCCTGCAGATGGGTATGTCCACAAAGAATATAGTTATAGGAACATTTATCCAGCACACTTTTTGTTTTTTCATCATTAAGAAGCAATTTTTCACTATTACTATTAGGCGAACCATGACAAGCCAAAAACGGTTCAAATCCTTCCCATATTATTTCTTGGCATAAAGGAAGACTTTTAAAGAATTCAATATCTTTTTCTGTTTGATTAGAATAACAATATTGCAAAGCTCCTACTGTCAAATTTCCATCTTTCCATTCACAGCCATTCTCATATTTTCGATTTATCCAATAATCTTCCTTATTTCCTTTTACAAAAAAACAAGTATATTTTTCCTTTAAAGAATATATCATTTCCATTGTTTTCTGCGGATATGGAAATTCCCCTAAATAGTCACCTAAAAAGATAAATGTCTTAATTCCTCTCTCCAAAACATACTCTATACATTTTTGAAATGCCACATAATTACCATGTATATCAGAAAAAACCGCTATTTCCATCTACAACACCCCCTCCTTTTATATTATGGAAAAATTATATCATATAGTATAACACAAAATATGTAAGATAAGGAAAGATTTATTGAGCTTTTCCTTATTCTTTTATAAAATATTTCCTGTATATACTTTATTTAACGGTAATCACATTTCTGATATTGAAACAAAGTATTCTCACTGTCTTCTTTGTGATAAGCTCCTGACCAGTGACAGATACTTTGCAAGATCGGAACAACCGATTTCCCTTTTTCTGTAAGAGAATATTCCACACATTTTATCTGCCGATATGTTATATTCTGCTTTTTCGTGAGCAAATACCGCGTCTTATCCACACAAAATAGAACTTCACCCGTTCTAATCTAGTCAGAAGAAACCACTTGAAACGATAAATAGATAATTTCTAGTACCACATCTTTTATATCGCCAAAAATGACAACAAATATTTTTTCTCAAAAAAACACTAATTAACATAAGACATATCGCTCATTCTTTTGATAAATCTTTTTCTTTCATTATTTTCAAACATATAAGAAACTCCACCAGCTAATCCAAACATTTCACTTGTATTTATAGTTTCAATACTTAATCCAAGAAACATTGAATTGAAAACACTTAGCAGATCACCATGCGAAACAATTATTATATTTTCATCATCACTTGTCATTACTTCATCAAAAAATGGTTGCAATCTATTCCATTCATCTCTACGGCTTTCCGCATCAGAGAACAATCTATCATCAATAGTTTTCTCTTGCATTTCAAGATTTTCACGAAGCCATTGAACTGATTTACCACAACACTTGCCAAGATTTCTTTCTCGCAATTCAGTTCTTAAAATCGGAATTAAGCCTAAATACTGACCAACAATTTTCGCTGTCTGTTTTGCGCGTAATAAATCAGATGAATACATCACAAATTTTTTTTCAGATAACTCTGCTTTTAGCCTTTTTCCAATTCTATTAGCTTGTTCCACTCCTAATTCTGATAATTCCCAATCTGTCCAAGAGCCAACCATACCATTTGTATGATGAACTGATTGTGTATGTTGAATAGTAATAATTGTTTTCATGCAATTCCTCCCTCACAACACCTAATATGTTGTTCTGATTATACCATTTCTTATTTTCATTTACCACAAAAATATAGGGCATAGCAACCGCCATACCCCACATTTCTTATAGCTCCAACGACTTCTCAATCGTATGGCTTTTTATTCCATATATCTAAAATACTAATCATAGAAATTTCAAAAATAATTATCCCCATATCCAACTCCTCCATACTAAAGTAAATCCAAAACTTCCCCCTTCCACATAACCTTCCAAACCATCCCATCTCAAACTTTATCAACCAGCCTATTCTACAAACTAGCAGCAGCAAGGCACTATTCCAAAAGAAGCCCCTTGGAAGACGTCGGCACTTAATAAGCAAACCCGCAAGAAGCGGGATTTGCGAATTTAGTGCCCGTTACGTCTGGAACGGAGCGAAAGCGCGGCTTCGTTGGAATCGTACCTTGCTGCTGCGCCCCCTTTTTATAAAAATATTTTATCACCCCCTACTCTTCCATCAATATTGTCATATCCAACTTCTCTATCTTCCCAGAAGCAAAATAAGAAAATCCCATAAATAACAAGATAACAACCCCTGCCGACATCAGAACATTACTAATAGATAAAACAGACATAAAATTACTAATACCCGCGAACTTCATCACAGTTGATACCAACAAATCCGTAAAAATTTCTGCCAAAATCACTCCTATCCCAGCTCCTATTACAGCAACCATTCCAAAACGCAATGCGAAAATCATCCGCAATTTTTCACTCCTAAACCCAATCGCTTTATAAATTCCAAAATCCTTCTGTTCTGCTGATAAAATCTTACTTCCAGTCATCACTGTTATAATCAAAATAAAAACAAACACAATACCATACATAAATATCATTAACACCTTCATTGCCGCAATAATACCATAAAGTCCCGACCACGAATTTTCATGCACATGAATATCCCCACCATAAGCCGTTTCCAACGCTTCCATAATATCTCCCTTTTTCGACGGATCAGAAAGAAAATAATGCCAACACCATATAGAAGGATTATCATATCCGATCTTTAAATATCCCTCTCTGCTCATTCCCACATTATCCCCCATATCATTCGCACACGAATAAATACCAGAAACAACATATTCCTCCATTCCTTTATCCCCTCTTACCATAACCATATCCCCAATTGCAACATCTAAATCCGCAGCAACAAATTCTGTCAAAACAATCTCATTATCCGCCATACAGCTTCTTCCCTCTAAAATATGAAACCGTTCTGGCTCTGAAATTACATTGGCGGTATAATCAATTCCATTCACCGCCACCCCCTGCATAGCGAGCAAATAAGTATCCGTAATATCAGAATAAGAGCGAACCATATCCTCCGCTTCCTCTGTTGTCAGATTTCCAAACACCTGAACACCGATATCATGATCCGCAGGATTAAAAGCATCCATCATTCCTTTTCCGTCTGCTCCAAGCCACGAATTCATTCTCCCCACAAGAGAAGCAAAAAACACCAAAAAAATTGCCACAATACCAGCCCCAATATATCTTCGTTTCCCTGTCATAAGCTGACGAAACGCAAGCCTAAAATATAATCCCCCTCCCAACACAGAAATCCTTTTCTCAAAAAAAATCCCCAACTTATTTCTTTCTTTTCGTATCGCTTTCATAGGAGTAATCGTGTTGATTTCACCTGTTCTCCACAGAATAAATACCACAAACAGAATGATAATTGCCGCAAAAGCCACTCCACACCCCAACCCCCAAAGCCTTATCGGTATGCGAACTCCCGTCGTTGTTATCGTCGCCTGAATCACCAGCCCGCTCAAAGGAATAGCAAGAAAAACTCCAAAAAATATTCCTGCTATCATAAGCAAAAGATATTGCATCAGTTGAATCCCACGGAGTTTCCCAGCAGTAAATCCTATCGTTTTTAATATCCCCATATTTACAGTATCCGCTTCTATCGTGCTGCCTATATTATGACTGATTACAACGATAGTCACAAACAATAATACTATCACAAAAGCAAGCAGCAATCCACTAAAAGCATTTTGTAAAATCAGCATAAAACCTTTTATCGCCTCTTTACTGTGAACAAATTCTGCATATTCTGGCAATAATGTTTTTTCATTTATCATAGTATTCAACTCAGCAATCGTAATCTCACTATCAGCCTCAGTAAAAATATGAATCATCGCTCCATCTCTTGCTAATGCATCGATCCCTGCATCTTCTAAAAGAGATAAAATCTCATTTCGATCTGTTTCACAGATGAGAAACCCTTTCATCTCGATCATAGAACTCCCCATAAAAGGATCTTCATAAAAACCTTTTATAGTAAACACCATATTCTTTCCGCCGCGAACTATAGGAAAAATGATCTCATCTCCAATCTCCGCCCCGAACATAGAAATCATAGATGGTGATACATAAATTTCACGCGGCATAATCTCTAGTTCTTCCTCTCGATATGCCAAAAGATCATCTGTAAAAAAACGATACCGATTTTCCTGTGACTGAAATGTAATAAGCTGCCCTTCACTGTCAGATTCTTGTTCTTTTATTCTATAATTAGAAAAAATCAAACTTTGAATCTCCGCCCGTTCTATCTCATTTAACGCTTCTATTTCACCTATCAGCTCTTTCTCATCAGAAACCTCTGAAACCCATGCCGTAATCTCCCCAAAACCTGTTCTCTCCATTTCACTTTTGATATAATATTCCGAATTTCGCCATACCGACAATACCATACTGAGTGCAGAAGAAATCAGTAAAATCAGAATAAATATTCCGATAAAACCTCCCTTATGCTGTTTCAGATTTGCTTTTATTAAGATTTCATATTCCATCACAAATCCTCCTACCACTGTAACGATACAAGCCAATCATTTACCTTTGATTCTCTTGCCCTGATATCATCTTCCCCATAATTCGGCAACTCTAACTCATCAAAGATTTTGCCGTCTTCTAAATATAAAATCCGATTCCCATGAATCGCCGCCCTGATATCATGAGTCACCATCAAAATACTCTGTCCTTTTTCATTTATCTGTGATAATAGATGGATCACTTCCTCACTATTCGAGCGATTCAGAGCACCTGTAGGCTCATCAGCGAAAATAAGCCCCGGACTGTTCATCATCGCTCTCGCAATCGCAGCTCTTTGTGCCTCTCCACCAGAAACCTGTGACGGCAGGCGGTCTTTTGCATTTTTCACATGCATCTGGCAAAGAAGTTTCATCGCTCGTTCTCTGACCTCTTTTGTATTTCTCGTCCCTTTCACAAATCCTGTAACTGCCACATTTTCAAACAGAGTCAGATTGCTCACAAGATGTGTCTGCTGAAAAACAAATCCGAACTCTTCTGCGCGAAGTTTTGCCATCCTTTTTTCATCAAAATTACTGATTTCCTTTCCCTTATATTCCACTTTTCCTTCTGTCATACTATCCATGCCGCTCAGTGCATATAAAAATGTAGATTTTCCCGCACCTGATGCGCCCATGATAACAGTAAAATCTCCTTTATAAATATCCACATCGATATGGTTGAGAACTTGAACACTCCCACCATTTTGTGAAAAAGACTTGCACACATTCTTTCCACTCATCAAGACTTTTTTCATTTTTTTATGCCTCCATTTTTTGTATCTCTTTGATGATCAGCCTCTTTTTACTGGTTCGTAAATCAGGCAGAATTTCATCTACGAATTTCACAAAGAATTGAACATAATCCAACCCTTTCTCCCTCAAAATCCCTTTCATCTGTAAAAGGATCTCCCTGCGTATCCTATTTTCTGAAGCAGAATCAGAAATCTCTGCCAACATTTCAAAGGTATCTTTACAGGTCTGCCGAAACTGATAATCTTTCAACCCCTCAATACAAAACCCTTCTATCGCCAATGGATGTAAAAATTCTCGATGTCCATTTCTATCTTCAAACCACAAAATATCTTCCTCTCTCCCTAAAAGACCGACCGCTCTTGTAAATGGATAATGGCTATTCTCATCTGGTTTTCTGAGTGTTAAACTGTCCGAAAGGCGATAACGAATAAGTGGCTGTGCAAAATTATAGAGTGAAGTCAAATACATATTTCCATTTTGAACCTCAATCACATTCATATCATCAAATAAAATCATACCTTCCGCTGTATCCATTTCCACCCCCAAAGCCAGAGATTCACTCGCACCATAAAAATTAATCACTTCCGCTTTTAAGATATATTCTAAATAATTCCTAAGACTCGCTCCTAAAGGCTCACCACAAGAAATCACACGGAAAATATTTAATTCTATCTCCCCTTTCTCTATAAGTTCCGCCAAAATCTTAATTGCTGATGAATATCCGATTATCATATTGGGCTTAAACCTCTTAATCTGGCTCACCCACTCATGAAGTGGTGTCTTAATATCCAGATGAAGCTGCTTCGCATGAACCCCTTCTATTCCATCTCCTACTGCCATCGCTCCACCATAATGACCATCGGTAGCAGCAATATATACAATTCTCGGTTCACAAGCAAGAAACTTTAGAATCTGTATCATGGACATATTCCATAATGCCGCGCGGATAATACCAAGCAACATCGTATTCCATGCACTTTCATCATATACAAAATACCCCGGTTTTCCTGTGCTTCCAGAAGAATGTACCACATGATATTTCCCTTTTAATGGTCTTCTATCTGTTGTATTTTCTTCATCAAACCGGCGTAATTCCTCTTGATTCAGATCAGAAACCGTAATTAATTCATCAAAATGCTCTAAAAGCTGTATTTTATCTATTGTCGGAAAAGAAGAAAGTGGCATCTCAAAAATATTTTCTTTTGTAATCCCATTTTCCTCAAAAGTTCTTCGATAATAAGCGGAGTGTTGATAGGCATATGTAAGTACCTTTTGCAATTTATCCTCCTGTAATTTCTGAATCCGAGCCGCACTTTTTTTTGTATTCCTTTTTAACTGATATAAATCCCATAAAAGTTTCACATATCTCATTCTCTTTTCACCTCTGTTCTATTTGAACTATATATGGTTTCTCATAGTTCTCTCTGTGATAATAGATAGCCTCTCCTGTACTCTGATTCCATACAATACTCCATTCGGTGGATTCAAACTCTCCGAAATTATCTTTACTCACACTGTCTAAAGCGTCCCGAACATCTTCTATATTCATCATTTCCTTTTCACTCAAAGTCTTCATCAAAATATCATATCGCTCATGAGATTGCGCTGTACCAATCCCATTTTTCTCCCCCTCAGCAAGATAAAAATTAGTGACAACTGGTGTATCTGTTACAATCATTTCATGATTCACATATTCCACAACTACACTGCGCCCCTCCGTATCTGCCAATGCCAGATGCATCATATATCCCATAGAAGCGTGCATATCATACTGTTCTAATAAATCTATCGCTTCTTCTACATTTGCCGCCTTATCCAATAACAGGCGAATCGCTGTTGTCGTAGTAATATCTGGTTTATCTGTATTCTGTGAAATAGTCGCCGAATCCTGAATCATATTGACTGAAACCGCAAGCCCCTTTTCATTCATACCATCAAGCGGCGCATACAGACAGATGACTGCCTGTATCGAACTAGGCAAATCAGACATGTTCAGCCCACTCATACTGATAAAATCAGTATTAACAGTAGAAATAGACGCATATCCATTTTCAGGCACTGCACTGACAATCATCGCTTCACAAGTATTCCAGTCAAAATTTCTCCCAAACAAGAAATTCCCCTCTTCATTCTTTACAGATAATGTACTGCACCCAAACGACATACCCTCAAACGAAAGAGCATTTATATCAGAAAGCATATATCTTGTCAAAAATCCTACTACTTCTGTATCAGATTCAGCTCCTCCTTGTGACAAAAATTCATCGAATCCATAATCGCCTTCATATTTTACCGCCGATAACCCTCTCTCAAGCTGCCTGACCTCCGAATCCAACGATATCACACTCCTCTTCTCCCTCACCTCTTCACTTTCCCACTCATTATCCTCATTACTACTATTCTCTATACTATCCTCCATCTTCCCACACCCCATTACAGCAAGGATTAAAATAAACAATATAAATAAAATACGTCCTTCTTTTTTCATGTCCACTCCTTATAAAAAATCTAGAAAATTTCTCTTTCCCCTACCATTATAATAACAAAAATATACAATAACAAATACTTATATTAAATAGTCTACTATGCTTTACAGACATATCAAATCATGCTATACTATATTTATTTAAGGAGGCTACACATATGGAATTAAGAGTACTTCAATATTTTTTGGCTGTTACACAAGAACAAAGCATCTCTGGTGCAGCCGAATTTTTACATCTTTCACAACCCACACTATCCCGACAATTAAAAGATATGGAAGAGGAACTGGGCAAACAATTATTGATTCGTGGAAATCGTAAAGTCACACTGACAGAAGAAGGTATGATTCTCAGAAAACGTGCAGAAGAAATCATGGAACTTGTCAAAAAAACAGAACGTGAAATATCTCTTTCTGATGAAATGATCGCTGGTGATATCTACCTAGGAGCAGGAGAAACCGACGGTATACGACTGCTCGCCCAAGCAGCACAAAAATTACAATATGACTACCCTATGATTCATTTTCATATCATAAGCGGAGATAGCGCAACCGTAATAGAACAATTAGATAAAGGATTGATTGATTTCGGTCTTTTATTCGGAAAAATTGACACAACAAAATATGAATTTTTAAACGTCCCTTTGAAAGATACTTGGGGTGTCTTAATGCGACGCGATTACCCTCTCGCCTTAAAACAATCCATCACTGCTGAAGATTTACAAGATAAACCCCTCATTCTTTCCCGACAAGCATTTCAAAACCAAGACTTTCAGACCTTTTTTAAATGTGATAAAGAAAAATTAAATATCGTCGCTACTTATAATCTTCTATTCAATGGTTCAATCATGGTTGAAGAAGGCATGGGATATGCCGTTTGCTTTGACAAAATCATTCATATTTCCGACAACAGCAACCTATGTTTTAAACCAATCGAACCAAAACTAGAAGCCACTATGAATATCGTCTGGAAAAAATATCAAATCTTCACAAAAGCCGCTGAAAAATTCCTTCTAAAACTACAAGAAATAATTTCTCAAACAAAATAATATAAAACTATCCACCCCCCTATATAAATAATAATCCTTCTTATAAAAAACAACGTCCGACTCACCCAAAATACATACCGAGTCGGACATTACAATTATTTATTTAAGACAACATAAGTAGTAGGCAAAAGTTCTGCATTTCCAACTGCATTTAAAAATTTATCTTTATAAAGCATTGCAACTGGTGCAGAAATAGCATCTTCAAACAACCTGAGATATGCGATATCCTTAGCCCTTTGTTTTAAATGCACAGGAACATGATTCTGTAAAATTTTTGTTACCACCAACCACAGCTCTTCCGCCTTTTTAGCAATTTCATCTGCAGCAGAATCCATTATTTTAATAAGTTCTGTAAACTCTTCTTTCGTGAACACTGGCACATTCACAACCAACATAGGATCTACTTTCTTCACATACCCTCGACTTATCATATCTGCAACTAGCCCCAAATCATTTTCACTAAAATCCCCCGTCTTTTTACTAGCAATATCCAAAAATATATTACTCAGATTCTGGTGACCAGCATAATAGAAATGCACCATCTCTCCATTCACCTTAAAATCCATAAACTGAATATAATCTTCTCTTGTATTTGACATACTAGCAATTCCAAAATTAAACTCACTATCCCAAAAACTCTTTTCAAATTTCTCTGCTCCCCACAAAAAGCAAGGTATTCCAAACTTATCAACTGGATATTCCATTTTAATATTTTCTTGCAGCTTTCTAATAATCGCCTGATGAAGCAAAATACTTGTCATCTGCCACGCATAAGTATTAAAATCCATATCCGCCCCAGCAAATCCAATATTACGAATACTTTCTTCTTTCTCTACAAGTATATTCTTAACAATTCCCGCAATATCCTTTCTAAGTGCCTCCGCTTTCCTATCAACTTCAACCGAAAACTCTTTTGTAAAAATTATCATATTCGTATAATACCGATTTCCATCTTTCTTCAAAAGTTCATATTCCAGCAGCTCCTTTAATTCATCTTCCATATAAGGCAGTGCAATACCAAGCTCCAGACTTATCTGTTCCTCTGTAAGTTTGTCATTATAACAGGCAAACAGAATATTCTGTGATATCTTTTTTTCACGTAAATGATAATAAACATTTTTACCTTTTCCCCAAAATAAAATTTCCAATCCCTTCGGATTATAACTTTGTTCACCATAATTTCGTTCCATATGAATACCCTCTTTCAATATTTTTCTAGATTTAAAAAGCAAATACTTCACCATGCTTTCACTGATAGACAGAACATGAGAGATTTCCGAGCACGATTTATTTTCAAAATAATAAAGTATTGTCGCGCGCCGATACTTCTCATTCAATAGAGCGAGTTCCCGACGAAGAAGATAAATATCAGAATTATCATCTAACACACGTTCAAACTCATCTTTTTCATCGCAAATATCCTCCGTCAGCTCAGATTCATTCATACCCATTCTCTTTCTGCACCATTGTTTATAGACATTTCTCACCACAGCCCACATAAAACCATAAAATGCTCCTTCTTCTCGAATATTTGGTAAACATTTCATGAGTTCAAACAAAACATCCTGCTGCAAATCTTGTGCATCATATGGATTTGATGTATGAGAGGTACAAAATGATAATATTAATTTTGATGCCTCTATGATCCTTTCCTCTACTTCGTGCTTTTCCAAACTCTCACCTCCTGTATTGTTTTAGAAGCTTCTGCCTATATAGTGACAAAAATCTACATTCGGTTAATAAAAAAATAAAAATTTTTTTATTCCATCTTCCACATTTCCCGAAACACTAGAATATAAGAGATAAAAGTAAAACTCATAATCAAAAAACAAATCCCCACAAACATCATTATCAACCACTGTGGCATATCAGGAAACAGCATAAAAAGAAACATCACCAAATATAAAACGGCTGTGCAGACTTTTCCATACCATTTCGCTCCATCTAGCTTTCTCCCATTTCTCTTCAAAAGCAGCAACCCCATAATTCCCATATACCCTTCTTTTATAATATATAAAATAGCAATTATCCAAACAATTGGATTCTTCACCACCAAACAAAAAATAATCGCCCCTAATGTCAACTTATCCGCAATCGGATCTAATGCCTTTCCGAGTTCTGTTACCATGTCAAATTTTCGGGCTACCTTACCATCTAATAAATCTGTCAAACCTGATATCCCCACTAATACTGCCACTATCCAATAATCCCTTGTTGTATTCGCCACTAAAATCCTCCATACAAGAAACGGGATTAAGAAGATTCTAAAATAACTCATTAAATTAGGAATAGAAAATATTTCTCTTTTGCTCATTTTTTCCTCCATTCTGATTCGCTTAAGGTTAGGTTCGCTTCCGGGAAGGAACTATTCCAACGAAGCCGCGCTCTCGCTCCGTTCCAGACGTAGCGGTACTAAATTCGCAGCCCCGCTTCTTGCGGAACTGCTCATTAAGTACCAACGTCTTCCAAGGGGCTTCTTTCGGAATAGTTCCTTCCCTTCAGCTAGTTTATTGGCTGTTCTACAAAATAAAAATTCTTCCTTTTTGTGATAAATAAACATAAAAAACAGTTTGACCATTTATGTTGATCAAACTGTATTTAGAATTACTATTATATTATATAAAATATAATAATTCCCTGAACTGGAATTTTTATATATGTTTAATACAAAACTGTCACCATAAATAATCTCTTCAAATAGTTAAACCTATTATAACATTATTTTATTATCTCCTATTCTGCAATATAAGTAGGTGCATTTTTAGGACTTTTTCCTTTTACTACTTTATGATAATATCCATATGTCATAGGCTCTTCCTGATTTCTGATATCCCCTTCTGTCACCTCTCCTAAAAAAACCGTATGAGTTGCCGTTTCCATCTTGTCAATAACCTTACACGTAATATAACCACATCCATCTTTCAACACAGGCAAAAATCCCTTTACTTCATAAGGTACACCCTCAAACTTATTCACTTCTTTTCCAGACTGAAAACCAAACTGCCCAATTAAAGAAGGATCAGATTTCTCAGAAAGTATAGAAACCGCAAATTTCTCTACCTCCTTAATACAATGATTGGTATAATTATCGTGATTAATACTAACAGCTATGGTAGCAGGACTAGAAGTGATCTGCATCACACTATTTGCAATACACCCCGTTGGCTCTCCTTCCTTCCAAGTAGTGATCACATAAACCCCATAAGATAATTGTCGAAATACATTTTTATTCATAAAATCTCCTTTCCTGTGCCTGTCATTCTAACACTTTCCATTATATTTCTAAATTCTTTCTTCATCATTTCCATATCATACTCACTATAAACTTTCTCATTCCAAAATCATTTATATCCAAAACTTTTCCATACCTTTCTGTTCCCCTTATTATCACAAACTCCAATATACTACGTGAGTAGCCTTATCCAAAAAACTAGCTCTGGGAAGGAACTATTCCGAAAGAAGCCCCTTGGAAGACGTTGGTACTTAATGAGCAGTTTCGCAAGAAGCGAAACCGCGAATTTAGTACCGCTACGTCTGGAACGGAGCGAGAGCGCGGCTTCGTTGGAATAGTTCCTTCCCAGAGCGGAAACCCACACACCCCATTTCTTAATTCTTCGCCCCCACCTTTATCTCTCCAGCCTTTACCAACGCCCATTTTGCCACACTAGGACCTAAAATAGAATAAATAAACGTAGAACACAAAATAACAGTACTCATCTGTGCCCCATACTGTGGAACAACAGACTGTGCCACCATAATCAACCCAAGCGCCACACCAGCCTGTGGCATCAAAGTAGGTCCTAAATACTTACAAGTCTTATCATCTTGTTTCATAATCTTTCCTCCCACATATGCCCCAAGCATCTTTCCAACCACACGCATCACGACATAAACAATCCCTATTAATCCTATCTCTTTTAAGGCCCCCACATTAAATCCTGCTCCACTAATAGCAAAAAATACCATCAAAAGAGGCGGTGTAAAAGAATTTGTGATTTCCATCACACTATCCACTTCATTAAATAGATTCACTAAGCCTGCCCCCAATGCCATACAACTAAGCAGCGCAGAACCCCCTATCTGATTGGAAACCCAAATATCCAAAAATAATACTCCAACAATCACACAGAGCCTATTAGAATTCTTTTTGAAATGCCGGAAAAATAAAATCATCACAATAGACAATACAAACCCTAAAACAAAAGAAACTCCCACTTCATAAACAGGTTCTAAAATAGACCAAATAGATATCCCATTTCCACTTTCCATAGCCTTTACAATAGCGGTAGCGAATCCAAATGCGATCAGCGCTGTCGCATCATCAATCGCCACCACGCTCATCAGCATAGAAGTCATTGGTCCTTTTGCATTATACTGTTTTACTACCATAATAGTCTGTGCCGGTGCAGTAGCAGCAGCAATCGCTCCTAAAAGAATAGAAAGCGGCACTGGAAACTTTAATAAAATACATACCGAAGTCACTACTAAAACCGCCCCGAAACTCTCAAAACATGCGATAACAATAGGAGCTGCTCCTACCTTTTTAAAATAAGAAATTTTAAATTCACTCCCAATGGATAAAGCAATAAATCCTAATGCCATATCAGAAGCTACAGAAAAATTGCTCACCATATCCTCTGGAATTAAGTTTGTGATAAATGGTCCTAAAATCAAACCTGCAATTAAATATCCCGTCACATTTGGCATACTGATATGCTTCACTAACCTGCCACAGATTAATGCTGATAACATAATAATAGCAATATCAAATAAAATTTTATCACTCATGTTTTTTTATCCCCTTTGTGAAATCTACAGGAATACTGAAAATAACTCCCACATTTTCCTGATTTAAATCTCCGACAATTCTTTCAATCGCTTCTACTGCTGTTTGAATCATCTTTTTTTCCAATACCATCAAAATAGTATTACTCTTCGCTCTCGTCGCTGGGTTTAAAAGTGATCTCAATGTCCCTAAAAAAGCGACCTCTTCTTCTTCATGATGTAAAACCTTCGCCATTCCTGTACTGTCAATCACAGTAGCTCCTCGGATTCCAGATGTTTCTAACTCTGTCAATATGGCATCTAATTTTTCATGATCATTTAGAATAAATATCAATAAATCCATATATCCTCCTTTCTCCTGCCATTTTGCAGAACCTTTTAAAATTTATGTAAACTCAGCTATGCTGAACTCGCATATTGTTATATGCCTCACAATAGGTCGAGTATAATTAAAAATTAATTACGCTCGACCTATCTTTTTAAACTTTTTTTATTTTATTGTTCTTTTTGTATTTGCTCATTTAAAACTTCTATAGCCTTTTGTAACTGATTATCCTGTTCTTTTGGTATCTCTACCAGTTTTTCTAATCCTTCGTTTAATTCCACCTCTACATCTGGTGTTATTCCTGTGCCATGAATATTTCTTCCAGCATGTGTGAAATATTTAGAAACAGTCACTTTAATTCCGGTATTATCCCCTAATGGATACACTGTCTGTACAATTCCCTTTCCAAACGTAGTAGTTCCTACTAATGTGCCCACTCCAAAGTCTTGAATATCACCTGCAAAAATTTCAGAAGCGCTCGCACTCTGCTCATTCACTAAAACTGCTAATGGAACATTTAATACAGAAGTAGAATCCGAATAATATTCACTTCCCCTTGTACCATCTTTATCTTCTGTATAAATCAACAATCCTTCTGGCAAGATTAAATCCAGCATATTGAGCACTACGTCCATACGCCCTCCCGGATTATTTCTTAAATCAATAATCAATCCCTTCATTCCATCTACACTTAATTGTGCGATGCCTTCATAGAATTGTTTCACTGTGATTTCATCAAATTCAGAAACTAAAATATAACCCATTTGGTTGTCTAACATCTCATAACTCACAGTTTCTCGTTCCACTTGACGTCTTTCTACATCAAAATCCAAATAATCATTTTCTCCCTCTCTAACTATTGTGAGCTTCACGGTAGAACCTTCACTACCCCTTATCATAGTGACTGCCTGATTCAAATCCATTCCTGTCACCTGTGTATCATTGATCGCATAAATAATATCTCCTCGCAATAATCCTGCTTCATAGCTAGGAGCATTTTTAAAAACCTGAACAACCGTAATAACTCCTGTTTTCACATTCTGAGATACAGAAACTCCGATTCCATAGTAAACACCTTCGGAAGATTCATTAAATGACTGATATGCTTCTTCTGTATAATAATTAGAATAAGGGTCTTCTAAAGCACTCATAAGCCCTGCATACATGCCCTCTCTCAGTTTATCGTCACTCATTTCAAACAGAAAGTTCTTGTCCAATAAATTATATATCTTATTGATTTTCGCTTCAAATTCCTTATTGAGCAGAGGTTCTTTTTCATTTTCTCCATTATTCTCTTCTGATTCTAAAACTTTAGTAGTTTCCTGCTGTAAAAAAGGTATATTTCCATCATTCGCGACAATCACATTGACTCCTACCACAATGCAAATCGCTGCTACAATTAAAGTGCCTAATATCCCTCCAGCGATCCCTACCAAAAGTCCTTTTTGATAGTCTTTTTTCTCTTTCATTCCTTTTTCTTCCTTTCTTATCGGCTATAGCCAATATATGGTGCAGGATCTACATATTCTCCATTTACTCTCACACTGAAATGCAAATGAGGACCAGTTGAATTTCCTGTAGAACCTACTAATCCAATAACATCCCCTTTTTTCACCGTATCTCCCACTTTGGCGATTAATTTAGAACAATGCATATATACGGTAGATAACCCTCCTCCATGATTGATCATAATATAATTTCCAGCAGAAGAACTATAAGTAGATACTACTACCTCTCCATCATAAGCTGCCATAATGGGAGTTCCAGTGCTCGCACCAAAATCCATGCCATTATGTAATCGCTGTGTTCCATAAATAGGATGAATACGCCAGCCATAATCTGAAGTCATACGAGAATAGCTATTGAGAGGGAATAAAAATTTTCCTCCATCATAGACCACTCTCTGTTGCTGTGCTGCTCTTCTCGCTGCCTCTTCTTCCTCCCGTATCTTTTGTTCTAATTTAGCGATTTCTTGATCTAAAGCGTCCATTTCTTCCTGCATCGATGCCACTTCTGCTTCACTCGCTTCAATATCACTTTCATACTGTGCGAGCTGTTTTGCTTTTGAAGAAATCAACAGTTCAATCGCTTCTTTTTCCGCTTCTGCCTGTGCCACTAACACTTCTAATTCTTGATGTTCTCTTGTCAGTCTTTCTTCTTTTTCCTCAATCGTAGCTCTTGTTTCTTGGTATTCCTCTAACATCTGTCTATCATACGCCATGATCTGGGAAACATATTCTGCCTTATTCAATAATTCCGCAATGCTTTTAGAATTAAATATCATATCCAGATAAGATTCATTTCCATTTTCATACATAAATTGAATTCTGACCTGCATAGAAGCTAATTGTTCTGCTTCTACTTCTTTTGCCACCACTAACTCTTCCTCTGTCTGCTTAATCTCAGCTTCTTTTTGTACCTTCTGATTCTCCAAGTCCTCTAAATTATCCGTTGCCACTGCTAATTCCGCATCCATCGCTTTAATATATTCCTGTGCATCAGATTTTAGTTGTTCCAGCTCTTCTATTTTCTGCTCTACCTGTTCTAATCTCTCTTCTGTATCCTTTTTGTCCTGTTGCACATCATCTAACTTATCCTTTGTACTAGATGCATATACCATCGGGCTGGTAAGAGAGAATACCAGACCCAACATCACTATCTTTTTTCCTATATTAATCCATTTTTTCCTCATATCTATTTCCTATACCTTTAAATGTTTTTTTGTAGTCATACTGCTTCCTAAATATCCGATTCCAATTCCTAGCACTAATCCTATCGGCAATAATGCATGGAATACTTCTTTTACTGGCAAAAAAGTAATAATGCTTGATAAAATATAGAACTTATCCAATACATAACTCACCACTTTTTCATACATCACATAGAGCACTCCCAGAGGAATTGCAGCCCCTATCACCCCAATAATAATTCCTTCTACTAAAAACGGCGCTTTTACAAAAAAATCCGTCGCACCGATCAATTTCATGATAGATATCTCTTCTTTTCTCACAGTTATTCCCACAGATACAGTATTACTAATTAAAAATACCGCTACCGCTAACAAAATAAGAATAATCGCTCCAGAAATATACCCCACTAAAATCCCAAAATCTTCAAAACTTTTTGCTGTTATATCTGATTTATTAATCTTTCGTATCTCTGGAATCGTTCCGAGATATGTCACAAGCGCATTCTGCATAGAAGCATCATTGAGATAAATCGCATAAGAAGCCGCATTTTGTAATGGATTCGCTCCTGCAAATGCTTTTGTATATTCTTCATTTCCTTCAAAATAAATATCCTTATAATAATCCCACGCTTCATCTGCTGACATATAATCCACATGAGAAACTTCTATTCTCTTTTCAATATCCTCTCCTATTTCCATGATACGCGCTTCGCTCGTACCCGCTTCAAAAAATACTGTCACACAAATATTCGTTTCTGCCTCTTTCACCATATATTGCACATTTCCTACAATGGAATAAAACAATCCAAAAAGAAAAATACAAGCTGCCATAGTGCTGATAGAAGCTAATGAAAATAGTTTATTTCTAAATATATTTTTTATGCCTTGTTTAAAACAATAGATAATGGTATTCACAATAATTGTATCTCCTAATTCTCTTTTTACTGATGGTATCCACTTCTTTTTTCATCGCTGGTAATAATGCCCTTATGCATTGTCACCACTCGTTTTTTCATCGCATCTACAATATCCTGATTATGTGTCACAACTAAAACAGTAGTTCCCCTTTTATTAATTTCATCTAACAGCCTCATGATTTCCCATGAATTTTTTGGATCTAAATTTCCTGTCGGTTCATCTGCCAACAGAATAGAGGGATTATTCACTAATGCCCTAGCTAATGCCACCCTCTGCTGTTCACCTCCTGATAATTGTTTCGGAAAAGATTTATATTTCTCTGCTAGTCCCACTAAAGATAACATAGATGGAACTTGTCTTCTTATGATTCTCGCTGGTGTCCCGATCACCCTCTGCGCAAACGCGATATTCTCATATACATTTCTATCCTTTAACAGACGGAAATCCTGAAACACCACCCCTAATCCTCTGCGATATTTTGGTATCTGACTCCTCCTCATTCGATTCAACAGCCGATTATTCACATAGACTTTTCCTGCTGTGGGTTCTAACTCCTTTAATAATAACTTAATCAACGTGGATTTTCCAGACCCACTATTTCCTACAATAAAAACAAACTCTCCTTTTTCTATTGCCAAATTAATTCCATTTAATGCTGGTGTTCCTGTTTCATATGTTTTTGTCACATTTTCAAATACAATCATTTCTTTTTATCCTCTTATGCTTTCTGCATGATACAACAATGTCACTCTATACCGAATAGGGCTTTTTCGGCATACAGTGACACCCTTTCTTCCTATTTTTCTTTTTTAATAATCCAAAGTTTCCATATACTTCATATATTTTACCACCATCAATGCAATTTTAAATGTAATAGCATCTTCAAATACACGCAAATCCAGATTTGTGCTTTTTTGAAGCTTATCTAAACGATAGACTAAAGTATTTCTATGAATATATAATTGTCTGGAAGTTTCTGAAACATTAAGACTATTTTCAAAAAACTTATTAATCGTGGATAATGTTTCCTCATCAAAATCATCTGGTGATTTTCCGTCAAATATTTCCTTTATGAACATCTTACAAAGTGGAATAGGAAGCTGATAAATCAGACGCCCGATCCCTAAATTATTATAAGCCACTATATTCTTTGAACTATAAAAAATCTTTCCCACATCTAACGCCATTCTAGCCTCTTTATAAGAGCGTGACACTTCTTTGATATCATCGACAATCGTTCCATATGCGACATGTACCTTACTCATCGCTTCTGTATTCAACATATCTAAAATAACACTTGCCGTTTTATTCAAATCTTCATAATCATCTGTCGGTTTTAACTCCTTGACCAGAATAATATTCTTTTCATCTACTGCTGTAATGAAATCCTTTGTTTTTGTAGAAAACAGGCTGCGGACAGTTTCTAATGCATTGCTATCCTTCTCATACTTTGTTTCGATAATAAATACAGTTCTTCTCACATCTATTTCAATATGAAGTTTCTTCGCTCTATTATAAATATCGACCAAAAGTAAATTATCTAATAATAAATTTTTTATAAAATTATCCTTGTCAAATCTCTCTTTATATGCCACTAATAAATTTTGAATCTGATATGCCGCTATCTTCCCAATCATATAAACATCTTCTGTTGTTCCCTTTGCTAAAAGAACATATTCTAGTTGATGTTCATCAAACACTTTAAAGAACTGAAATCCTTGTAAAGTCTGACTATCCGCCGGCGATTCCACAAAGGCTAAAACTGCGCTCTGGCTCTGCTCTGCTTCTGAAAATGTACTTGCTAAAATAATGCCTTCCGTATCAATTACACATAAATCTATTCTAGTGATAGATTTCAGTCCATCTATTGTGTTTTGAAGAATTTGATTAGAAATCATATCTCTCACGCTCCTGTCCTATTAATGCCTTTCCCTTATATATTATAGCACATAAAACCAATTTGCAAGTATTTTTACAGTAAATTATAATTGAAAATGTTACTATTTAGGTGTTTGAGAGGGGGTTCGCTTGTGGGGAAGACCTATTCCAACGAAGCCGCGCTCTCGCTCCGTTCCAGACGTAGCGGTACTA
>CANRVK010000010.1 GCA_947643285.1 uncultured Eubacteriaceae bacterium | reverse complement strand
GAATTTAGTACCGCTACGTCTGGAACGGAGCGAGAGCGCGGCTTCGTTGGAATAGGTGCTTGCCGTGCGAACCTTTAGTCACACCAGAAAAAGGAATAATAGAATCATTTTTTTGTCTTTTGCATATCTTACTAAAAAAATCCCTTTTCTTCCTTATAGACACAATATGGTCTTTATGATAAAATAAGGAATAGCATAATCTGAGAGGATAATTTGGTATGAGATTAAAATAGTTTACATAAATTATAAAAAAGGAGATAACATATTATGAATTATAAAACAAAAGGAACTTGTTCTAAAGAAATTAATTTCGAGGTAGAAAATAACATTATTAAAGCAGTAGAATTTGTTGGTGGATGTGCTGGAAATACTCAGGGAGTATCTAAATTAGTGCAGGGTATGGATGTCAATGAAGCGATTAAGCGTTTGGAAGGAATACAATGTGGAAACCGCGGTACTTCATGTCCAGATCAATTAGCTTCTGCCTTAAAACAGTATTTAAAACAATAAAGGATTGAGGTCAACTACTCATCCCCTAAAGGTAGTGGTTTTTCCGCCTACCACAAGCAAAAGGAGTTTTATTTATGAAAAAAATTATATTAACTGGTGGAGGAACAGCAGGGCATGTAACTCCCAATATTGCCCTGCTCCCTTCTTTAAAAAAAGCTGGGTATGATATTTTTTATATTGGTTCTTATGAAGGAATCGAAAAAAAGTTAATAGAAGAGCAAAATATTCCATATTACGGGATTTCTTCTGGAAAGCTCAGACGATACTTAGATATAAAGAATTTTACTGATCCCTTTCGAGTTTTAAAGGGGTTTTCTGAAGCGAAAAAACTAATAAAACAGATAAAACCTGATATTTTATTCTCAAAAGGAGGATTCGTTTCTGTCCCCGTAGTATTTGCGGCAAAGCATTATAAAATACCAGTTATTATACATGAATCAGATATGACTCCCGGATTGGCAAATAAATTATCTCTGCCTATGGCGACTAAGATCTGCTGTAATTTTCCTGAAACAGTAAAACTTCTGCCAGAAGGTAAAGCTGTTTTAACAGGATCTCCTATCCGTGCAGAACTTCATAAAGGGAATCGGAATATAGGACTGCAATTTGCGAGTCTATCTTCTGAAAAGCCTGTTATTTTAATTATCGGCGGCAGTCAGGGTTCTGCTGTTATTAATCAGGCAGTCAGATCTATTTTACCGCAGATTTTAAAAAAATATCAGGTTATTCATATCTGTGGTAAGGGCAATATGGACAATTCTCTTAACAATACAAAAGGATATTCACAGTTTGAATATGTGAAAAATGAATTAAAAGATGTATTTGCTGCTGCGGATATTATTATTTCCAGAGCTGGGGCTAATGCTATTTGTGAAATTTTATCTCTGCGAAAGCCTAATATTTTAATTCCTTTATCAAAAGCTGCCAGCCGAGGCGACCAGATTCTAAATGCTGCCTCTTATGAAAAGCAGGGATTCAGCAAGGTTATTGAGGAAGAAGCTCTGACAGGGAAAGTTTTATGGGAAGCGATAGAAGGGGTCTATCAGAATAAAAATACTTATATCGCTGCTATGGAAAAAAGTACACAATCTGATGCAGTGAGCATGATTTGTGATTTAATACAGCAATATTCTAAAGGAAAAAAAGACTAAATTTTAAGATGCTAAAAAAATACTAGACTTTCAAAAAAAATTATATTCTAAAAAAAAGATTAATTATAAATTCTAATAGAAATAAGCGTGCAGATAAGAATTATATTATTTAATTCCCATCTGCACGCTGAAATAAAATATTTGGTTAAGTGATTGCTTTTTATAAGGTATTAAGATATAGAAGTATTTTTTATCGCTTCTTTTACTTCTTCTAAATTATAATCTGGACTCTTTTTGCTTTCCATATTCAGACCCACTTCATCATCTTTATAGCGAGGAATTAAATGGATATGAAAATGAAATACACTCTGTCCAGCTACTTCTCCATTATTTTGTAAAATATTAAAACCATCACATTTTAATGCCTTTGTCATTTTCTCTGCCATTTTCTTTGCTAATACAAATACCTTAGAAGCAGGTTCTTCTTCTAATTCATAGATATTAGCATAATGTTTCTTGGGCAGAATTAAAGCATGTCCTTTAGAAGCAGGTTCAATATCTAAAATCACTCGGAAATCTTTATCTTCATAAATAGTTTTTGATGGCACTTCTCCATTGGCAATTTTACAAAAAATACAATTTTCACTCATTTTTAACCTCTTTTCTATGCTGTTTCTATATTTTTTAATCATGTATATCATAGAGTCAGCGAAACAGCATAAATACCAACTCTTCACTTTTTTATTATTATATGATTAGATAATTATAAAACTCTAAAATCCGTACCAATCTGACTTTTCCCAAAATTATATCTTCTCCCTGAGATTCCATCTGTTATCATAACATCCGCTTTTCAAAAAGCAGAACAGCCAGCCAACCAGCGGAGGCAAGGAAGTATTCCATAAGAAGCCCCTTGGAAGACGTCGGCACTTAGCAAACAGCCCTAAAAGGGCTGTACGCTTAGTACCGTTACGTCTGGAACGGAGCGAAAGCGCGGCTTCGTTGGAATACTTCCTTGCCGGAGCGTCCCCCTTTCACTTCTCAGTAAGCAAATAATACAAACACAATAACCATCTATTTCTGACTTTCACAATCACCTAAATTATATTATCAATGAAAGGAAAAGACTTGATCTAATGTTTTAACTAATCCGAAATCTCCTTTGGCTGTCATGCTGCCTTTCATAAAGCTTCCCTGAAAACTTCCTATTCCATATATAATTTCTTCTAATGTTTTACTTGACATTCTTATTGTGACATCTGCGGTTTCTGCTTTTCCATAGTAACAATTAAATTCTTGAGGATCTATTTCCAGTATAATACTTTTTTTCTTATCTTCTAAAGAGAATATATAAGTAGCCTTAACATTTGCCTGTCCAACATAGGCTTTTTTCAGTTCTTCAATATAGGGTTCTTCTGTATTGATATGGGAACTTTCCAGCATATCTTTATAAAATCCAGCAAGTTCTTCAATATCTTCTTTTTGTTTTTTGACATAAATATCATCAGAGGCATATTTTGATAGCTGTTCACTCTCTTGTGGGGTGAAATCCATTGTTTCTTTTAGAATATTTTGTTTAATAGCGAGGGTACTGCTCGGCAATATTTGCATTTTTTGGGAAATACTGCGATATAAATCTTCTGCTTGCTTTTCTATTATCTTTTTATAATCTTTGTTCAATTCAAAAGACATGGTATCTTCTACATAGGCACAGATTCCTTTACATGTTTTTCCTCCTAACATTTCCCACGCATTTACCAAAGATAGTTGTGCTTCTCTTTCTCCATAGGTAGTAGATAATACTACAGGAACCATATAAATTTTGCTTATTTTTTCTTTATCTCCAAAGAACCAACAGGCATCTAGAAATACTTGCATCCATCCATTGATCCCCAACCATTCTACTGTAGTAGCTAAAATCACTCCATCTGCTTCCTTTAAAGTGTGCGGCAGTGAAGTCACATTATTTTTTAATTCATGTAAATTATAACGTGTGACATTTACCCTTAATTCTTCTAATACCTCTTGACATACATTGATCACATGTAAGGTAGGATCATCTATTAATCCCCTTCCCCCATAATAAATATTGATATTCATGATCATTATTTCCTTTCTGCTGTTTTTTTCATAGTCGTGCATAATACAATCGCGATTAAAATTCCAAAGAATAACCCTCCTATGTGAGCAGCATTATCTGTTCCAGATGTTGTGAACCCACTATATAAAACAAAAAGAATTAAAACACTCATTTTTGGTGCTGTCAAGTTTTCTAATTTTCCTTTGTTCTGTAAGGTTATATAAAATAATGCTCCTATCACACCGAAAACTGCTCCTGATGCACCTGCTGCCACTACATTCATCTGACCTGTAATCCAATTAAAGAGGACAGAAGTCATACCAGCTCCTAATCCGCTTCCTATATAAATAATCAAATATTTCCACTTTCCAACTGCTCTTTCTAGGTTATCTCCCAATACTAATAATGTTACCATATTTCCTGTCAAATGGCTAATGCCAAAATGCAGAAACATAGAAGTAAAAATCCGATAAAATTCTCCATTTTGTATAATATAGGGCATATACATAGCTCCAACTTTTGCTAAAAATCTGCCGTCTGTTGTATCTCCCCTCCACTCTGTGATTAAAAATACCAGAATATTGATGGCTACTAAAATAGTGTTCATCAAAGAGATATATTTCCATGTTTTTTTATGATGCTCTACAACATTTCCATCTAGTAAAGATTCTAATGCCTTCCGAATCGATAAAAAATCAGATGGTTGATTTTCAAAGATAATCAATTTACTTTTTTTCGCATCCACAATCCATAGAGATTTATCTATCTCTATAATAGGTTTCACCCAGTTGATATCATTTGTTATTATTAAAGATAAGCGGTTAATTTCCTGATATCCTTGGTCATAAAATTTCCACTCTATCTGGCGTGTGATATTCTGAAATTGGGCAGGCTCTATTGTCATACCCATAGAAAAATCACAGACATGAAAGATATAAATACTTCTTCCATAGATTCTATAATACATGTTGATTTCCTTCACGTTTGACCGAAGTAAAGTGAATTGCCCCTGCAGTAACATCTCTTCTAACTGCTTTACATTCATATAGACCCCTCCATTCCTTTCTAATAAAAAAACATTATCATGTATCATTTTCTCTGTCAATCTAGTTTTTCTGGTTTTTGGTTTTTAACAGATTCTCTAATTTAAAGAGAAACATTCTTTTTTTGAGTTTATTTGTATTATATACTTTTTTTTCCATTTTTTAAATATCATATTTACGATTTTTTAATAAACAATATTTCCTATATCATTTTGTTTTTTTTAGTTTATAGGTTAAAGGTTATGGGTTTGTAATTGTATAGTTGTAGTAATGGCTTACTGTTTGGATCTAGATTTAGATTTCATAGATATTATTTATTATCTAAATCGGTATTATTTCAATAAAGAAAACTAATAGCCTAATGTTGACAGTCTATCTCAAAGTTATATATCTAATTGAGCATTTTGCTAATTAAGTGTTTTGGGCTTAAATTTAGAATGAAGCAGGAAATATAAATTTATTATCGTGCTATAAGGGAAAACTAATCATAACCACCCGTAAAACGGGTGGTTTGCTCTGCGGCTATAAGCCTTTGTTACCGACCTGCGCCTAAAGACGCTGGCTTTCACTTCGTTCAAGCCACTACGCCCTTGACTCGTCGCCGCCCTTCAAAGGGCGTTCGTAATACCGGCTACCCCTTGAAGGGGTCTTCCTATTCCTTCACACTCAACTTGTCCTGCATTATGTCACTTTTCTCCTGATCCTGGATATACTTCTTTATCGTTGCCTCGTTCAGGCCTACTGTGCTGACGTAATATCCCTCTGCCCAAAAATGCCGGTTTCCGTATTTGTACTTCAGGTTTGCGTGCTTGTCGAATATCATCAGAGCACTTTTTCCTTTCAGATACCCCATAAAGCTTGACACACTATACTTGGGTGGTATACTTACCAGCATATGGATATGGTCCGGCATCAAATGTCCTTCGATAATCTCCACCCCTTTATACGCACAAAGTTGTTTTATAATGTCACGTATACTTACTTTGTATTGATTATAAATTGCTTTTCGTCTATACTTGGGAGTAAAGACAATGTGGTACTTGCACATCCATTTCGTATGTGCCATGCTGTTTGTCTTGTTAGCCATAAAAATCACCTTTCCTTTCGTTATGTAGTAGCTTGAACAACTCTATCATAACGGAAAGGTGATTTTTGTGCTATAAGCACTTGCTACACCACCCGCATAGCAGGTGGTTTTTTGTTTCGCACGTCTCCGTTTTTCGGAACGCGAAAAACTCCGCCGTACTCAACCGGCTAAAGCCGATAAAAAAATGAACTGTCTAAATGACAGCTCAAAAAATATACTTTTATTTCCATCTGGAAAACAGTAAAATAGAAATAAATATTATATCAACCCTTTTCAAAAATAAAGAACAGACATATCTTTTTACATCTGCTCTTTAAGCCACACCTATATAACGCATCCATGAGAAATCAATTTTTGCTGTTTATCAGTTAGATTGCTATAATTCAAAACTTCCACATCAGATTTAAGATAATTGCATATATAACTGCGAATATCGCTTTTTTTAGCAATATCTTTAAATCTGAATTTTGAATTATCAAACGAATCTCCATCAAAAAATCCGCATATAAAGCGTTCTTCATTATTACCACTATGCAATAATTCATCAATAACAAATAAGCCAGAGAATCCAATTATTTTTAACTTTTCTTGAATCTCATTAATAAAATCAAAAGGAGAGTCACTGGTTTTCATAACAATTAAAATCTTAATATCTTTGTTATCAATGTTTACAATATCAAAATTGTTCATTCCACATTCTCCTTTCTATTACATTTATTCATAATATTCATCAATAAGCGATAATGTTCTTTTAATTAAATCATGTGCTTTTTCAACATCTAGCAAATCGGTCGTATCCAAAGGTGCTGTTGGATCATCCCAATGGGATAATTTATTTCGATTACTATTAAAGAAAGTATAACAGTTACCAACATACTTAGCCTGTTCCGTAGTGGCTTTCCCATACCGGTCAGAACACAATCTATATTTTGCTCCTACTTTCTCAAACATGTCATAACCATTTACTTTAATATATTTCCAATCAGGAATAATTTCAAAATTCAAAAGAAGCATTTTTAAATGACCATCTATTGCTCTAATAACTGGTTGAGCTAAATATGTACCATCAAACATATCGCCATCTAACTTTAAATTGTAAACTGCTTGATGTAAAGTCTTTGAAATTTTTTCTGGTAACTTGTCATAAGCATTAGGCATATAATATTGAAATTTTGTACACACTTCATCTTTATCAATATTAATTTTATATGTATCATTATATATTTGAGGAATTTTATCCACTTCTACTAATTCTGTTATATACGATAAGATTGTTGAAAAAAGCTGTTTTGGTTTTCCTTGCATTACCAGCTTATTTCCTTTGTTATAATGAGTAATTATTATTTTATCCTTATTTCCCAATTTTAGAGAAATACAACGCCCATATGCGATATTTTTCTCCTCTTTCTGTAAATTTTCTGCTCCAAATTCTTCCTCTGATAAACTTAATATGATTTCTAAATCTGACCAAAGGATATCATCAACAGTAAACCAAAAATCTCCTCTTTTTATTTTAGGAATACCATTTCCATCTATTAACGCAGCTTTCGCCAATTTATCAGCTTCTTCATTATATTTATTTCCTGTATGTGCAGCAATTTTTTTGAATGAAATATTAAGTTTCTCCATACTTTCTCTCATAAACTTCACATACTTCTGTGTCAAATTGTTTTTAGCTTTCCATTCGCCAGTAACCCATTTCTCTATGCCTATATAGTCGTAATATATTTCTATTGCAGAATATCCATTTTTATCACACCATTTTACAGCAAACATTGCCCCTAGCATCTCTCCTGTAACATTTCGCAATTCTATTGACTCTGGATTATCTCCATTTCCAGATTCCCGAATAACCTCGCCCTTTGGGGTAATTATGATGCAGCCAAAAGCATACTTACCAATCTTTTCATCAAAACTACCATCGACATATGCCATAACCCGATCTGTTATATATTCTTTCCCTTTTTCAGAAGTAATATTCAACACATCTTTCTCTTCTTCAGCCAAATATTCATTTGCTTCTTCCTCTGAAAAAAAACTCTTGTATTCTGCTCCTGGATAGCCATCAACTGAATCTTTACAGTCATCCCATTTTTTGAAAATTCCAATTATTCTTCCCTTCTTTACAGCATATATCTTTTTTTAGCCATTATACTCCTCCAAGGTAATATATTATAACAAGTGTTCTTTTATACATTAATACATTCATATTATAATTATATAATTCGACATCTTTTCTTATAATAATTATATTCCATAACTATAAATTTCTCAATGGATTTATAAATTATTCATAAATATGCCAGCTTTTTTTGTCCTGCTTTACTTTAAAACCAGCTTTTTCATCTTTCCCCACTTTTCTGATGCCTGTTTCACTATCATATACATAAATTCTTACCTCTTTTCAAATAATAGTATACTTTATTATCAGAATAATATCAACGCTTTCGGAATAATATTTTTTGTCTATTATAATATTAAAAAAACTAAAAAAATAATAAAATGACAGAAAGTATATAGGACTAATTTTTAGGCATTTCTTATTTGAAAAATTTAAAATAGTTTTTTATAATAATGGAATGAATTTATATCCTTTTCTTTTCACATACTTTTCTGTTGTTGAACCTTCATGCGCATATATCCTTGTTTTTTCTCTATCTCCTAATGTATTCATTTCATCTATATCAATATTATCATTATAAATAAAAATGGATTCTAAATTATCACATTCCCAAAAAGTGTGAATTTTTATGGATTCTACACTAGCTGGGATGGTGATACTTCTTAAATTTCTACAACCTTCAAATGCATACGCTCCTATCATTGTTACACTAGCTGGTATAATAATATTCTTTAAATTATAACAACCTCTAAATGCTCCCTCTTCTATCGTTTTTATCCCTTTTGATAAGCTAATATCTTTTAAGTCATAACAGCAGAAAAATGCACTTTCTCCTATCGTTGTCACACTAGCTGGTATGGTTATGTTTGTTAAATGGAAGCAATTCTCAAATGCACATTCCTCAATCCTTATTATGGTATCAGGAAGTGTAATATTTTTTAAATTATAGCAATTATAAAACGCAGATTTTCCTATTATTTTTACTCCATCTGAAATAGTATAAGAAGTATCTGGTTTTTCTGGTGGATAAAAAAGTAAGGAATGTTGCTGTTTATCAAATAAAACTCCATCTATGTTTATAAATGTTATATTCTCTTTATCCACTATAACCTCTTTTAATTTAAAACAGCTAGAAAATGCACTCTCTCCAATGAAAGTTACACTGGCTGGTATTGTAATATTCGTTAAGCTGCTACAGCCTTGAAATATTTCTTTTCCAATAAAAGTTACACTATCGGGTATAATAATATCAGTTAAACTTCTGCAGCTTCCAAAGGCAGAATCTCTAATCGAACTTACACTATTAGGAATTGTGATGCTGATTAAGTTTTTGCAAAAACTAAAAGCTGAATTTCCAATCGACGTGATACTATCAGGAATTATAACACTGACCAAATGATCACAACCATAAAATGCATACCCTCCACTAAAATAGGATATTCCATCTCCAATAGATGTAATTGGTATTCCCTTTACTTCTCTAGGAATCGTTATATGCTTATCAAAATTTATATATTTTACTAATTCTCCCTTTGTATTTACTACAAAACCGTTTTCCTCTACACATTCTTCTTCTACCCACTCTCCACTTTTGATATCAAAATATTCCATATTATTTTACTCTCCTCTTCTGTTTAACCAACAATATATCTTTTACTTTATCTTTCTATTAGACTTTATTTTAATTAGTTAGGGCAATGAATTTATAACCTTTTCTTTTCGCATACTTTTCTGTTGTTGAACCTTCATGGGCATATATCCTTGTTTTTTCTCTATCTCCTAATGTATTCATTTCATCTATATCAATATTATCGTTATAAATAAAAATGGATTCTAAATTATCACATCCCCAAAAAGTATAAATTTCTATGGATTTTACACTAGCTGGTATGGTAATACTTCTTAAATTTCTACAATCTGAAAATGCATATGTTCCTATGTATGTTACACCATTCGGAATCGTGATACTGGTCAAATTATTACAATCTGAAAATGCCATTCTTCCTATCGTTGTTATTCCTTCCGATAAACTAATATCTTTTAAATCATAACAACTGGTAAAGGCTCTTCCTTCTATTATTGTCACACTAGCTGGGATGGTTATGTTTGTTAAATGAAAGCAATTCTCAAATGCACATTCCTCAATCCTTGTTAGCGTATCAGGAAGTGTAATATTTTTTAAATTATCACAATTATAAAATGCCGAATCTCCTATTATTTTCACTCCATCTGGAATAATATAAGAAATATTCGGTTTTTTTACTGGATAAAAAAGTAAGGAATGTTGCTGTTTATCAAATAAAACTCCATCTATATTTATAAATGTTACGTTCCCTTTATCCACTATAATATCTTTTAAATTAAAACAACTAGAAAATGCACTCTCTCCAATAAAAGTTACACTAGCTGGTATAATAATATTCCTTAAATTAATACAACCTTGAAATGCTTTTTTTCCAATAAAGGTTATACTATTAGGTATAGTAATCTCAGTTAAATTACTACAGCCTGCAAAAGCAGAGTTTCCAATGGAAGTTACACTGTCAGGAATTATAATACTGACCAAATCCGTACATCCATGAAATGCATAAATCCCACTAAAATTCAATATTCCATCTCCAATAGAAGTAATTAATATTCCATTCAATTCCCTAGGAATTGTTACATTTTTGTCAGAACCATAATATTGTATTAATACTCCTTTTTTATTTACTACAAAACCGTCTTCTTCTACACATTCTTCTTCTATCCATTTTCCCCTTTTGATATCAAAATATTTCATATTATTTTACTATCTCCCTTTATTTCATCATATACCTCTTACTTTATTTTTCCATCAAACTCATATATGTATTTTATTTTAATTATTACTAATGTCATTTTAAGTTAAGGTAATGAATTTATAACCTTTTCTTTTCGCATACTTTTCTGTTGTTGAACCCTCATGGGCATATATGGTTGTCTTTTCTCTATCTCCTAATGTATACTCAAATATTTCATCTATATCAATGTTATCATTATAAATAAAAATGGATTCTAAGCTATTACATTCTCCAAAAGTACCATGTTCTATGCAAGATACTTTTGCTGGAATTGTTATACTTCTTAGATTTTCACAACCATGAAATGCTGTGTTTTCTATCGTTATTACACTATCTGGGATTGTGATATTCGTCAAATTATAACAGCCCAAAAATGCCATTTTTCCTATCGTTGTTATCCCTTCCGATAAACTAATATTTTTCAAACCATAACAACCGCTAAATGCTCTTTCCCCTATCGTTGTTACACTACTTGGTAGTGTTATATTTTTTAAATTATCACAATTACGAAATGCCGCGTTTCCTATTATTTTTACTCCATCTGGAATAGTATAAGAAGTATCTGGTTTTTCTGCTGGATAAAAAGGTAAGGAATGTTGTTGTTTATTCAATAAAATTCCATCTATACTCATAAATGTTACATTTTCTTTATCCACTATAATATCTTTTAAATTAAAACAACTGGAAAATATGCCTTCTCCAATGAAAGTTACACTTGATGGTATCCTAATATTAGTTAAGTTGCTACAACCTGCAAAAGCAGAATTTCCTATTGAAATTACACCTTCCGATATGGTAATATCCATTAAATTACTACAGCCTCCAAAGGCAGAATCCCCAATAGAAGTTACACTATTAGGGATTGTGATACTGGTTAAGTTTTCGCAAAAACTAAAAGCAGAATTTCCTATTGAAGTAATACTATCAGGAATTATAATACTGACCAAATTACTATGACCATAAAATGCATAAATCCCCATAAAATCTAATATTCCATCTCCAATAGAAGTAACTGTTATTCCTTTTATTTTTCGGGGTATAACTACATGTTTATCGAAGCCTTCATATTGTATTAATACTCCTTTTTTATTTATTATAAAACCGTTTTCTTCTACCAATTCTTCTTTTTTGATATTCATATATTTCATATCATTTTAATTCCTTCCCTATTTAACAATATATCAATTACTCTATCTTTCCATCAAACTTATATTGGTATCCTTCTTTTTTATGATATATCTTTTCGTTTTTTAATCTTCTTCGATGGATTTTAAAAAAAGCTGAACAATCTCCTCTTTGCTATAAGGAAAAGTAACTTGATTATATTTTTTTAATAGTTCTTTTTTTATCTCTATTGGAGGATAGGTTACGTTTAAATTCATAAATCTATCTCTTTTCTCACAAAAATTGGTATTATTTTTCGTCCTTTTTTCTTCTCTTTCTTTCCAACCGCTTAATAAAATATCAGAAATATCCATTCTATTCCAATCACTTTTTACTTTTAAAAACTCCAAATCACAATTAAGTATCAGTGTTTCTTGCAATTTCCATTGACAAGGATGGAATTGATTTGCTACTGCTCCAAATAAAGCACTTAATTCTAACAATAAATTCTTTACGTCTTCAAATGATTTTTCTTTTACTTCTAATACCTTTTCTTCCATAAATTCTGCTGCCTGTTCTACATTCCACTGTTCTATTTTGATATTTTCTCGTTTTATCAAACTCTTACACAACTGGTTATGTTCATAGAAAAGTTTTTCCATATCTTCATCCGCAAAATAATCTGATTGGATAGGTTCTTTTATTTTTTCTAAAAAAGGGATTCCATATTGAGAAAGAATACTCGCATATTGTTCAATTGCTTTCTTATATTCTTCTTCATTTTCAAAATATAATCCATGTTCCATACAGTCTGGAACAAAACTATTAATTCGATATGCATGATGTCTTGTAGATTCTAAGTTTAAATAAATCATATTATGATATTGACTATCTTGTAATGATACAATTTGCCTTATTACTTCCCCTTTACTATTTTTTACTTTTCTGAAAAACTCTGAACTTATTTTATCTCTACCTATATAAGAAAATCCTTCTGGTTCTAATACTTTTCCTATTATATCTTTTATCCATAATTCTCTGTTCATTTTTTCCCCTTCTTATAAGAAAATTCATTGTAAAATCTATTATCTTTTCTGAATCCCTTTAATTCATGCTATTTTAATTAGCCAAAATAATTTTTATTTTTATCCTTATTTCACCTATTATTCATATCATTTTAAGTTAATGGAATAAATTTATAACCTTTTCTTTTTGCATACTTTTCTGTTGTTGAACCTTCATGGGCATATATCCTTGTTTTTTCCCTATCTCCTAATGTATTCCTTTCATCTATATCAATATTATCGTTATAAATAAAAATGGATTCTAAATTATCACATTCCCAAAAAATATAACTTCCTATAGATGTTACACTAGCTGGTATGGTGATACTTCTTAAATTTCTACAATCTGAAAATGCATATGTTCCTATATATGTTACGCTATTCGGAATCGTGATATTGGTTAAATTATCACAGCATGAAAATGCCATACTTTCTATCGTTGTTATCCCTTCTGATAAACTAATATCTTTTAAATCATAACAACTGGTAAATGCTTTTTCTCCTATTGTTGTCACACTAGCTGGTATGATTAGCTTTGTTAAATGAAAGCAATTCTCAAATGCACATTCCTCAATCCTTGTTATGGTATCAGGAAGTGTAATATTTTTTAAATTATAACAATTATAAAATGCCGAATCTTCTATTATTTTTACTCCATCTGGAATAGTATAAGAAATATCTTGTTTTTCTACTGGATAAAAAAGTAAAGCATGTTGTTGTTTATCAAATAAAACTCCATCTATATTTATAAATGTTACATTCCCTTTGTCCACTATAATATCTTTTAATTGAAAACAACTAGAAAATGCACTCTCTCCAATAAAAGTTACACTGGCTGGTATCCTAATATGAGTTAAGTTATCACAGCCTTCAAAGGCTTTCCTTCCAATAAAAGTTACGTTATCAGGTATAATAATATCAGTTAAACTTCTACACCCTCCAAAGGCAGAATCCCCAATCGAAGTTACACTATTAGGAATTGTAATGTTGATTAAGTTTTTGCAAAAGCAAAAAGCTGAATCTCCAATCGACGTGATACTATCAGGAATTATAACACTGACCAAATTCTTACAACCATAAAATGCATACCCTCCCATAAAATAGATCGTTCCATCTCCAATAGATGTAATTGGTATTCCCTTTACTTCTCTAGGAATCGTTACATGATTATCAAAATCTTTATATTTTACTAATTCTCCCTTTTTATTTACTACAAAACCATTTTCCTCTACACATTCTTCTTCTATCCATTCTCCACTTTTAATATCAAAATATTCCATATTATTTTACTCTCCTCTTCTGTTTAACAAACAATAGATAATTGCGAAACTCCGAAGCCCATATAAATACTACTCTTTCTGAAAACTCTTTTTGCATATCTCCTCATTTAAATTTTCATAATTTATTGTAACATTCGCTTTTCAAAAAGTAGAACAATCAATGAACCAGCGGAGGCAAGGAAGTATTCCATAAGAAGCCCCTTGAAAGACGTTGGTACTTAATAAGCAAACCCGCGGGGAAGCGGGATTTGCGAATTTAGTACCGCTACGTCTGGAACGGAGCGAAAGCGCGGCTTCGTTGGAATACTTCCTTGCCGCAGCGTCCCCTTTTGACTTTCCAGTAAATAAAACGATAACAATACCTTTTTGACTTTCGCAATCACCTATTAACAAACAATATCTTTTACTTTATCTTTCCATTAAACTTTATTTTAATTAGTTAAAATATTCCTTATTCTTATTACTAATATCATTTTAACATTTTTCCTTTTATATTTTCATCAATTATTCTTTTTTAATATAAATATCAACCACATCCTAATATCCACCATTGTCCTGTAGATATAGATACTCCTGCTTTAATATACCACCATAAGATTATTCTTATTGTCGTCCAACCAATCACAGCAGCTATATCATCATTATCTTCTCCCTCAAACCCTGTATTAGTATCTCTTATATTCATTGCCTCGTAATATCCTTCTCCAATTCCATATGAATTAGCTATCCAAATTAAATATTTCCCTGACTGAAAATTTTCTAATTTAACATTTTGCCAGCAAATAAATCCATCATAAAATTGTTTTATAGTCTTTTTTATTTCTGGATCTTTAGTATAGTAATATGATTAATAATGAGTAGTATATATAAAATAAATTTTTGGATCTCTCGCATAACGCTATCTAAAATATTTTTGAAGTAAGCTATATGCCTCTATTCCTTGCTGTCTTTTCTCTTCTTTTTCCTCCTCTGTCATTGCTCCATCTACATCTATATAATGCAACGGATTATTCAAACAAAATAAATCAATATGTATCGTAAATGGCTTGACTGTATTTCCTTTTATGCTATCTATTCCATAAAATACTCCAATATCTGAATTATACCATCTTCTTTCTGTATGGTAAAGTTTCCCATTCAAATCATAGATATAATCAATATAACTTTTCATTGGGAAATAGAACTCGTTTTAATCTGCCGCCCGGAGAATATTCATATCTGGTGATTCTATCCATTGGTTCTATGATTTTCTTAATCATTCCTAATTCATTATATTCAAAAGAAGTTATTGCCCTTCCACTTGGTATGATTTGTTTTATTTTTTGTCCTACTGAATCATATTCCATTTGGTATTCTCCACCATTGGCATCGATGAATTTTATAATTTTATCTGCATAATTATATTCCATTTGATCGGAAGAATGGTCGGGATAATTTCTTTATTAGAGGAGGCTTTTATCTGTTCTCCTTTTAATATAATATCTCCTTTTGCTTCTAATCTGATTTGTGTTCCTTCTAAAGTAATTCCTTTCTCATTATATCAAACGCTACTTTTACAAACCCTTTTTCTCTTTCTATTACCGTTCCTATAAAAGCAGCTTCAATCAAATCTCTGTTATAATATTTTTCCATATAATATAAATCTGGCAATCCTATTTCATAAAAAAAGCGAATCGTTCCTCCTATCATCTTAACACTCAAACTCAATATGAAAAGCTTTCTTTAAAAAAGGATTTTATGCCTGTTATAATAAAATACTCTGCTTTCACTTTTTTTCCTTATACTATATCTAACTCCTATAACTATATTTCTTTCACATTTCTATGGATTAAGCTTTCCGTTACATCTTCTCGAATAACAAAAGTAGATTTTGTGATTTCTCCCACTAGAAAAAAAGGGAGAGAATCTATCTTTTCTGCATTTAAAATTTCTTTTATCAATTTGCTTTTCGTTTTGTCCAAAATGCTTTCTTCTTGTAACACTTCATATTGAAGCAGCTTCACAAGATAATACATAAAAAACTTTCTCTTTTTTTAATACACTCTTGTTAAATTTATTTAAAGGTTCACCTAAAATAAAAAACTATTTAGATAAATCTACCTTTCATAGAAAGGGCACAATTTCACCTAAATAGTTTCTTATTTTAAACCAACCCTTTTTTTATATATCTTAAATAATTATAAATCTATATCTTTTAATTCTTCATCACCTTTTTTACATATACTTTTTCATCCTAAGAAATCTTTCTTCTCGCCTTATTCTTTTATTGTTATATTATCTAGAGATAAAATAATTAATGGTTGCAATTCTTTTTCTATCTCTTCAATCCTACGAGTTCCATCTTCAAAATAATCCCAAGCGCCAATTTTTATAGCATCTTTCATTTTAAGATTTAGTCCCTCTTTCAAATATCTAATAAAATAAATCCTACTCCCTTTGTCTAAACCAACAACATGAATTAAATAATTAAGTATTTCTTGTAAAGTATAACCTTCTAAATACATATTCTTTAAATATCTACATGTCTTTTCAAAACTATCCATTTATAATTATCTCTATACACCCAACTTACTTTAATAGTTTTTACGTTATTTCTAAAATAATCTATCATTTGTTTAAATATTCACTTCCACTAATCAGTAAATCTCTACCTATTTCTATTGCAAATCCATCTACTCCATTTTATCTATATATCCTAAACATTATTTACCTTTTTCTATAAATAACTATTTATCTTTCATCAAGATATTTTCGTTGTCTATAGAAAACCTTATATTTTCTTCTATATTTTTTAATATATCCCAATTTATCTTTGTTTCTAATTTCTCTGCCATCTGTTCCATCAAAAAAAATTGTTGTTCTTCCAATCCAACATTTTGTCCTAAAATTTTTATATAACGTAATTTAAATTTCATAAACCAATAATATTTATTATATAAGGTATCTTCTAGTTTCCCTTCAAAAATATTTCTTGTGATTCTTTCTTCACTTTCATCTAACAAAGTATAAAATTGAAAAGATTCATTTAATATTTTGTCTTCAAATATTGCTTCTGATTCTCTAAGATAACCTCGATAATACTTTTCCATATTTTTATTTATTATTTTCATATACCCCTATTCTGAAAGAAATTTTATCCTTATTTTTAAATCTTGTTTAGAAAACAGCTTCTCTAATTGCATTACTACTTCTTTATTATTTATCACCCACTCTAATTCATATCCAGCAAAATTTGCTGCTTCCCATTCCCTAATTACTTCTGAAATTATCATATCCTTCACAAAATCAGGTTGATTTTCTATAAAATATATAGAATTTTTATTTGTGATTAATTTTATTGATTGAACAGTAGAATTGATGATATTATCAAATCGAATATACCCACCATCAGGATATGGCAGAAAATAAAATCTATTATTTTTATCATGAATTTTCGATAAATAATTTTTTCTTCTTGTATCAAATACAATCGTGCTTTTACTCCAAAATCCCTTCCCTTGTTTTTCTGCTTCCATATTTATCAAATTATTGTTACATACTATAGAAAATCCTTTTACCTTTTCAAAAATTTGATAAGGATAAAGATAATCTTCACCTGATTCATCAACTACTTGAACTAACCCATGTTCACCTTGAACTGCTTCATAAATTTTATCTTTTTTTAGGGACATTCCACCATGTATATCCATAAGACACCTAACCAATATACTCACTTCCATTTACCTCCCCCCTGACCCCAATTTATTTTTTCAATTTATTTATTCTTTCAACAAATAACTTCTTACCTCTCCTTCACTGTTTACTTTTATTATAAAACTATTCCAACTTTTAAGTAAACCAACATAATGAGTTAATTTATTATTATATCATTTACATTCTACTTTAACTCTATTTTTATTATACTATAATAATTATATATAATCCAACATATATTACATTTTTTATTTTATTTGTTATTGTGACATTCGCTTTTCACAGATTAGAACCATCAACAAACTAGCGAAGGCAAGGCAGTATTCCATAAGAAGCCCCTTGGAAGACGTTGGTACTTAATAAGCAAACCCGCAAGAAGCGGGATTTGCGAATTTAGTACCACTACGTCTGGAACGGAGCGAAAGCGCGGCTTCGTTGGAATACTTCCTTGCCGTAGCGAACCTTTGATGGATGCTCAAATAGACTGAACGGTAACTTTATATCACTTTATAAACTGCTATTTCCCTTGTATCTACTTACTTTACCTAGAAACAAAAATCTCTAACACATAAAAAACTTTCTCTTCTTTTTAATACACTCTTGTTAAATTTATTTAAAGGTTCACCTAAAATAAAAAACTATTTAGATGAATCTATCCTTCATAAAAAGAACACAGTTTCACCCAAATAATTTCTTATCTTAAATAAATCTTTATTCTATTATATCCCCTAAATAATTATACCCTCATATCCCTTCCCTTGATTTTTCTAATTTTTTTATAACCTCATTTCTCCATCTTCACATCAATAAACAATCCCTTTTACCTCAAATAACCAAATAATTCATCTATCCATTCCCTTTTCACAATTATCGCAAAATTGATATACGAAAGCAGCGATTTTTATTTCATCTCCATTTTGGATTTTCACTTTTTCTTGTATTTTATTTCGGATTCCATTCACATACACACCATTCTTAGAGTTCAAATCTATCACATAATGCACACCATCTATCTCCTCAAATCTCGCATGTATTCGGCTTATATTATTATTTATTATCACTCCATCTACTTGCTCTTTCCATTTTCCAATAGTAAATGGAAATTTTTCTATTATAATCTCTTCCTGTATTCCTTTAGGTATCAAAAAACATTTTGAACTTTCCTCTATATATCCTAATAAAACTGTATCACCTTCTAAACTTTCTGCTCCATATCCCATTTCCTCCCCTTCCATATCTCCTAATATCCTCTCCCCTATTCCTTCCTCTTGTATCCCTTTTCTTATAAATGAAATATCCTCTTCCTCTTCTAAACTATATGGAATTTCCTGTGTTTCTTTTATAATTTTAGTCCCTTTCAGATACTCCTTTCCTTTTAAGAAAAGAAATCCTAAAACACTTCCGAAAATTAATATCATCGCTATACACTGTACTATTATCTTCTGATGAACCCCATTTTGATAAACCCAATAGCACAAAAACGCAAGAAACAAACTGCATATCCCAACAAAAAAAATAACAATATACTCTTTTTTAATCGGCAATTCTTTTTTCTCTTCCCTTTCCTCTTCTAAAACTTCTGCCATAATCTGTGGTTCAATTACACTCTCCACCTTTTTTACTTTCTCTCCCTTATTTTTTTCCTCCTCTTTTTCTATTCTCATTTCTTTTTCCTGTACTATTTCAGATCTCTCTATTCCCAAAACAGAATCACAAATAGTAAAAAAATCCATCTCTGGCTTTAGTGATTTTTGATATGCCTGATACACCATATCCACTCCTAATTTATCCTGATAATTCACTTTATCTAAAAAATATCGAAATACCTCCTTTATTCCCTCTTTAAATCCCTTTCCTTCCATTGGATAATAACAAAAAAAGAATTCCCCACTCTGTAAATTAATATAAATATAATCAACATCTAATAACAAATAATCTGGATTTAAAAGAAACTCTTTCATCTGTTCTAAAATATCCTTCCACTGCATCAAAAAATTTCTCATCTGCACTGATGTAAGTAACATTCTCTCTAACATAACTACTATCGTCTGTTTAGAAGTGATATCATAATGATATTGTACTTTATTATCTATACAATACTCATAAATCGAAAGTAATCCCTTTATAGAATTTTGCTGTATCATCTGCATTTGATAAGAATGAATTTCCTGTTCTGCCTCTAATATCAAATAATTCCCCTTTATATCTGTCCGATAATCTACTTTCATCTTGCCCTTTCATCTCTTTCCATTTTTTTTAAACCTATAAACTTCTCCCTTAAACTCCTTTCATTTCTCATAGACAATAGGTAATTGCGAAACTCCAAACACCATAGAACTACTGACCTTTCCAAAACTTCTTTCTAAATATCTCCTCCCTTCAATTTCATAAGTTATCATAACATTCATTCTTCAAAAAGTAGAACAGCCAACTACCAGCGGAGGCAAGGAAGTATTCCATAAGAAGCCCCTTGGAAGACGTTGGTACTTAATAAGCAAACCCGCAAGAAGCGGGATTTGCGAATTTAGTACCGCGTAGTCTTACACGGAGCGAAAGCGTGGCTTCGCTGGAATACTTCCTTGCCGCAGCGTCCCTCCCCTTTCGCCTTTCCACCAAATAAAATGATAATGATTTCTTTTTGACTTTCACAATCACCTATTCGCAGACAAAAACCCCTTCCCTTTAAGTTGTAGGAAAAGCATACCTCCAATTCCCTATCACTCCTCCCATAATCCCTCCAACTTTTCTATCAAAACATGCACCCCTCTCACACTATCTGAAGCCTTCGCTATAGAAATACTTTTCTTCACAACAATCTCATCATTTCCTTTCCATTCCAGCATCTTTTCTGGAAATATTGGATTTACAAACTTTCCCTTTAAAATAACTTGTACCCTCTTATTACTAACAGAAATATCCATTCTCTCAATTTCTGTTGCAAACAGCCTATTATCAAATAGCCTCTGACCATAATCTTCTATCTCCTTCCCCGTTTCCAAATTCTCTGCTCCATGACACGCCATCTCATATGCCGTTATATTTATAACAGCATAATCATGTAAATAAAATCCTAAAAACAGCACTGCTATCATAACGGCTATTATAATCGGAAATACAAAAGAAGCTTCTATCGTATAACTTGCATTAAAAAATCCCTTTCCTCTTTCCACTTTCCCTATCTTTTATCACCTCTTCACTTAAGCGACCTTCCCATCAAAATATCCACACATCTCCTATATCACTTATAGATATTTATTTTTTATCAAATCTACATTACATTATAAAAAACCAACTTCATTATATAACCTACAACTAAAAAAGGAACAAATGGTATTCGCCATTTTCTATCCACTTTTTTCCCAATCCATAAAACACCAGAATAGAAACTGCTCACTAATAAAGCCAATAATAAAAATAAACAATTTCCCTGAAACCCCAAATAAATTCCAGAAATCAACACCACGATTCCATCTCCTGCTCCTATTCCCCCTTTAGAAAGTAAACTCACTATCAATAATCCCCCTCCTACCCCCATTCCTAATAAAATTTGCCCTATTGTATAAACAGGAAATAAAACCGATATCATCACCCCCACTATAGCAAATAAAAATATCCCCTTTCCAGATAATCTCCTAGTTTTTATATCCTCATAAGCAAAATAACTCAAAAACAAACATAAACCTATCTCCTGTACCATCTCTTCCCCCATCTTCTCATCTAACCTTTACATCTACCACACATTTTCCATTTTAAGATATTCCGCCACACTTACTGCAGGCTCTTCTCCCCTCCACTTCAGATAATGGAACTTCTATAATCGTGCGTTTTAAAGAAGAACATTCCGCCGTAACATGATACCGATCCCCATTTCCAGTAATATAAAGAGATAAATCTTCTCCTATCGGTTCACTCCCCTCCAAACATCTTTTACAAGGATAATAAATCGCTCCTCCATTATTTCTTATCGTTTCTAAACTATACTTTTTAATCTCTTTTATAGCTGGATTGAGATAAGTACAATACTTACTTCTATGAAAAACTGTTCCTGTTTCTGTAATAAAAACAATCTCTTCTTGTTCCTCTTCCCCTTCTTTTTCTTTTTTTAATCCCGTCCAAGCCCGTATTCTGCTCCTTTGCAGACAAGAAAAAGAAAAAATCTCCCCCGGCAGATAAGGTATATCCACAAAATACTGTAAAGCAATATCTACCATATCATCTTTCTCTAACAAATTTTCCTTTAAAATACGAATCCCCTTACTCCCCCCTTTTATACAAGAATTATCTAACCATTCCTCTCCTAATTCCCCTTTTATCCTTTTTAACGCATAAACAGAAGAAAATCCATTCATCAGCAAATCTTTTAATTCTGGCTCTATCTTCTCTTCTAACTCCTTTCCCTGCTTGGGCGATAAATTTATCATCTCTTCATAAATATAAGTATACCTCGCTATATCTCTAGCCGTTTCGTCTAAAACACTCTGTATTTCCATCTGAAGATGAATAATAAGAATAAAATGATAAAATCCCAGAATCAGAAAAAGAATAAATGGTAAAACGAGCGCCGTTTCCACTGTCATTGCTGCATCCATGAAAAAAGAGGCAAAGAAAGACGTTCTTATCTTTTCTATCAACATATTTAAACTAAATTTTAAAATATGCGGATTTTGTACTTGGAGAGAGCTTTCTTTTGATATTTTTTTATTAGATTTTTTATTTTGATTTAAACTTAGAATATTTTTAGATTGATATTTATAAAAAGACAAAAACGTCTTTCTTCACCTCTTTTCCTTCTAATTTCTCCTAAAACCTCATCTTCCTCTTACATATCCATACCTGTTTTCCCCTTCTATTTCATAATTATTCCCCAATCCTGCTTTAAAAAAGAGCGGTTCTGCAATAAACTTTATCCTCACTTCCATATAAGAAACACAATTATCCAAAGAAAATCCCTCTCCCTCCTGCTGCCTTATATTCTCCTCTATCAAGTCCATCATTCGATAATCCTTTTGCGAATCATCACTCAAAAATAATAATATCCTCAAATAATCTTGATAAGAAAGTCCTTCCTTTTGCTTAATCCCTGTTTTTCCCATCTCTTTTTTAAAATTCTTTACCCCTTCTAAACTGGTATTCCAATTTCCAGAATTTTTTAATAATGCTATTCTCTCCCCTTCTAACAATAACCTTACATCTATAATTGCCTCCACAAATGCCCATACCGCTAATATCAAAACCTGTGTCACTTTAATAACACCATACATCCCAGTAAATCCAACCAGAGCAATCGCTAAACTTTCCGCCTCCGCCTTTTTTGCAGAATCCTGCATCAAATAAATCAAATTCATTCCTTCTCGTATCAATAACAATTTTCCTATCGTCTGTTCTAAATTATCCCTATCCCTGTTTTCACCAGATAAAATATATTCTATTTCATAATCCAATACTGTCCCTTCTATTTTATCCGTAAAACAGCCAAACTTCTTCTTTATATATTCATTTATCAAAACCTTTTCTGTCATCTCCGTTATCATATTCCCCCGCTCCCTATCACCCTCTTTTCTATCCTCATACCTCTCTCGTTTCCATTCTTTTTCCGACACTTCTCCACTTTCTACAAAAAAAGCTAATACTCCATTTTTTCTTAAATCTTTTATATCATCTAAAAACCCCTTGTCCTCCTTTTTCACTACATGATTAGAATAATTTAGCTGTAACATTTCCATATCCCAAGAATCCAACATATCCTCATAATTTTCTAATTCCTTTAACAATCCACTCATATCCCTTTTCTTAGTATAAGAATCTAACTGCTTTAAACTTTCTTCTAACCCTTTCACATTTTGTTTTACTAAACCGCTTATCTCTTCTACCTTATAATAGTCCCCTTTCCCTCCAGAATAAATATGTACTTGTTCTATTTCATCTTCTAATGTTATACTCATTTCTTCATCTAACTGCTGTATCTGCTCTTGATAAAAATCTTCTATTTCCAGCAGACCATTTTCTACTATTTCCGTATTCACTAAATACCTATCCCTCTCCTTTAAAATATCCTCCGCCACATCTAAAATTTTCTCCTGTTCCCTTATAAAACTTCTCATCTGAGATCTCAATTTTTTCTGCACCTTTTCTATCTCCTGCTCCCATCTCTCCTTTTCTTCTTCTACAAATACCTCACTCTGAATTTCCTCCAACTCCCCTAATTGATCCACTATTTCTAAAATCTTCCCTTTCGCCTTTGATACATCTTTCTTTATATCCTTTAATACTTCTAACTTATGATATATCCCTTGTATCGCTTCGTCCACTTTAGAAGCCTTCTCCTGTAGCCCTCCAATTTTATCAAATATCTCTGTTATCACTGAAGTCTGCTCTAACAGATTCATCTGTTTCAAAATTTCCTCTATGATATCCGCTGGTATAACATCTTTCATATATTCTAAAATCTCTTCTTCTAAAACATCACCCCCTTTTTCTGTAAAAGTTAAGCTAGAAATAATTTCCGCATCTTTTAACTGTATTGGATAAAACTGATTTGATGTTGTTATCCACAAATCTTTCTGCGGAGAAATTTGATTATCCACATATTCCTTTAAATAATCCACCACTTTATCTGGGTTTTCTGTACCATAACTTTTATCCAAACATAACAGACCATATCTGGTTAATACAGGAATGGAATAATCAGCAAAAACAGATTCTAATCCTAATGCTCCACTGCTCAAACATCTCATATGTATTGCACAAAGCCTTACCGATTCAACTGTAGATGATAATAATGCAATAATAAGAAGCAATACAATACTAAAACAAACAGTAATATATCCTTTCTGTTCCATTCCCGATTCTCCTTCTTTCTTCTCCATATATTTTCATAAAACATAACAATAATATTGGTAAATATAGATATCCTTCAGATCTTAAACCTTACATGATATAGCTATCAACATAACTAATAAGAAACTAAATATAAGAAACCCTTTAGACCATTTTTCCAACAAATACTTTATACCCCTATATAAAATAAACTTAATCTTAATCACCCACAAAAACCTCTAATATACACTCTTCGTTTTAGAATTAATTTCCTTAAAAATATTTCCCACTAATGTCTTCAACTGATCCTTAAATATTAATACTATTCCTATTAAAACAACAAGAATTAAAATCATTTCAACTACACCAATACCACTTTCATCATTCCAAAAATCATATATCCATTGTTTTAACTTCATGAAATTCACCCCCTTTCTAAAATACTTTTCATGATACTTACCACATATTATTTCTATATTAAAATAACTTCTATGACAAAATTTTATAAAAAATCCATCTCTATTTTTTATCTATCTTATAATCGAACAATTTTCTCTGTAAGAATCACAGTAAAATATCATTTTAAAAACAGAGAATTTAAAATTACTTTATATCTAAAAATATACTATAAAATTTATTTATAATTTCTTGGTGAACGTCTGTTGAAGCAACAGTTATAGATTTCTATGAAATATCAGAAATATTATTTATATAGTATACTCTAAAAATTACTTTTTGTAAAGCACTTTTTTATATATTTAATAAAATCTGGTTACTATTCAGGCTTTAGGGTATAAAAATAAATAATTTTTGCCAAAACATATAG
>CANRVK010000009.1 GCA_947643285.1 uncultured Eubacteriaceae bacterium | reverse complement strand
TGGAACGGAGCGAGAGCGCGGCTTCGTTGGAATACTTCCTTGCCGCAGCGACCCTTTGATACTCAAATAGACCAAACTGTAACGACTAATTAACGGACAACGTAACATTCAGAAATTGGAATAGCGAAAGACGCCATAGTAATATCTTCTAAATTAGATCCACTCTCCAGTGCAGCGTCCATAGCATGTGATCTAGAACTGACTCCTATTACACTCATAATTTGTTCTTGTGAAGGGTTTTCTTTTTCAATATATTCATAAATAGCCCATTTTATATGCTGATAACTTCTGAGTTGAGAAGGATAAACTAATTTCATATCAGTGTCATATAAATAAAATTCCTCTGTAGAGGGAATATCGGAAAAAATAATACCGCAATAAAGTTCAGGAATTAAATAAAACAATTCTAAAGTTAAACTCTCATCTTGTACGAGGGAAAAGAGTTTATCATAAACAGAATCATAGTCTTCTGTTTCAAATAAATGAATCGCTTCTACTGTGTATTTTTGAATATCCCACCTTGTAAAAGGATAAGAAATCCTTGTTTCTGGAATCTGGATTAACATAATAATCTGTTTTAAGCTATCAATCTGTTGAAATTCAGGAGATGATAGATATATTTCTAAATCTTCTGTTAACTCGAAAAGTTCTTGTCCATTAATACTCACTTGATAAGAATCGCCTTCAGCATAAAATCTGACCCAATATATATTCTTCGTTCCAAGCCGTTTGGTAATATCTTTTTGATAGCGTTCCCATAGATCAGGCAATTTACCATCTTTTATATTTCCATTTAAGTATAAATTTCCACAATGAATTTCAAAGATATGTTCCTGCTGAAGCACAGAAGCAGATAAGGTCTTTTTGCCGACAAAAGAAAGACTGTCTAAAACCGTAGGAATTACAAAATGTAAAGCATGACATGCAATAGATTCTAATTGTTCTTGAAACGTATCTCCATATCCATTAAATACATCCATGATAGGATCAAATAAATCTGGATGTGAGAATAAAAAAAGAATATGAAGCATATCTTTCTGTTGCGATTCAGGAATAATCACTTCTAATGTTAAAGAGATATCTGGAAAATAAAGGCTGTCTTCCTGATATTGCGTATTGCTAAAATTCATTTGAAAGGTGCGATAAAGCCATTCTTGCGCTGTTATATTTTCAAAATCTGAATAATATTTACCCCTTTTCATAAAAATAAACTCCCTCCTTAAAAATTTGAATAATTAAAAAATTAAATGAATAAAAATGGAATTATCTATATTTACTAAAATAAATTCTAATTCAATCATATCATAAAGTAAAATGAAAGCAATAACTTTTTTCAACAAAATTAGACATTTTTAGAATGTGTAAGAAAAAATTAAGAAAGATAGAAAAAATATTTATAGAGTATATAATATTAGAGAATTATAATTTTGTATACTCTTTGTTTTTATATCAGAAAAAAGTAGATGAAGATGAAGTGGATAAATATAAAGGATAAAGTTTGAGGTATATGATTGTTTAATTTATGAGAAAGAAAGTTATAATTATTTAGAGTATTATTTGATAAAGATTCTCACGACAAGTATTCCAGAGAAGTGAGATGATCAAGATTTTTTGTAACACTTTTAAGGGAAAAATTATCAGTAATTATACTTGTGTTCTCTTTCCAAATGGTATCTTATATTCATTAAAAACTTTCCATTGGAGAATTGTTGTAAGCCCCCTGCTTTGTTCATGCTTTGCAAACCCTCTGCTTCTTTGTAGTAATCGATAAATGTACGTGAGGTATATTATAGATTTTGGTCACTATGTAGTAACAGGTCTTTAGGGTGATGATTTCTTTCTAAAGTTATCCCTAGTGTCTGCATTGTTGTCTACTGTTTAAAGTTGCCATCATGGATCTGTATGACAGATCCATGATACTGCAGTGATAACGCTTTTTTTCAACCTCCATAAAAATTTTCTTTTTGAATTCTGTTTCATAATTCTTTGTTTTTGGCACTTGTAATACCTTTCTTTCCATTTATTAAAGTATTTCCTTCTTCGTGTTACAATTTTATTATATCATCTCACAGGAAGTGTTGTAATTTTGTAGTTAACCTAGTTATGCGGAAAAGATGGTTTTTGCATAAGCATTTTCATTGAACTTACGTTAAATAATTATCCAATAAAATAAAAATTGGAAAAATTTAAAATTTGTTGACAAATGTTTTAACATACATTAATATAAATAAAGATGAAAAATAATTATATAAAATAATAAATCTTAAAAATTAGATGAGTTATATATAATAACAACATCATATTTTCTTTGTTAAATTTATTATATATGTATAAATAGTTTTATAAAATTTATCTATTTACTATAAATAAAAAATGTGGTGTAGATAAATAGAAATATAAAAATAAAATATATAAATGAAAGTATGAAATATACAAGGAGAGGAAAATGAAAGATAAGCAAGTAAAACAAATAAAAATTGTATCTTGTATTGTTCTTTTGAGTGTAGTTTTAAGTTATCAGATATTTAATATATTGTGTAATACATATAAATATGTAACTTCAGATTTAGCTACGGTAACTCTATTAGCAAATGAGCAGATTAATACACATCAGTTTTTTCCAAAAGGATTTTATTACTCAACAGGTGTTTTTGTAATAAGTTTGAATTTATTAATTATACCATTTATATTATTTATTAAAAATTGGTTATTGTGTCGTGAATTAGCAGTCATTGTTCAAACAGTAATAGGAATATTATTAATTTTTATTTTTTTTAAAAAGGCATTAAAAAAAGATAATTGGATATTTTGTGCAATTTTGAGTTCCATATTAATATTATTACCTTTATCCTATAATATTACTTATTATAGTTATTATGAAGCAGTATATTTTACAAATTTTATTTTTGAATTAGTCGTTATAATAACTTTAATAAATTATTGGCGTTCTTCAAAAGTATGGCTGGCAAGTGGAATATATTTATTAGCTATTATAGGTACAAATTTGAATAATACAAAGAATATTATTATATTAGTTGTTCCTATTTTAGTAACAATTATATTATATTTATTACTTGAAGCTCAGTTTAATTTGAAAAAATTTTTTTCTAATAGAAAAGGAGTAAGATGTATTATTGTTACTTCAATGGGAGCATGTATAGCCTCCATTCTTTTTAAAGTTATTTGTCTTAAGGTTGGACTTTTTTCAGAAGTGGCGGGAATAACTTTTGCTTCATCAGGTGATATAGGAAAAAATATACTTTCTTTTATAAATTCACTTTTTGAAATTTATGGTGCTTCTGGAAATAGTATTCTTATAAGTTATTCAGGTATAATGCATGTAATTAAATTTATATATGCTATGATTTGTATATGTATTGTTCCAGTTTTAGCGATAATATCTTATAGAAAAACAGAAAATTATATAGTCAAATTACTAATTATATTTTTTATAATTAGTAATTTGTGTGTTATTTATATATGTATATTTACAACAGCAGCAAGTGTTCCTAGGTATGTATTACCAATTTATTATAATAATATATTATTACTTATTTTATGTATTCAAAGTATAAAACCATTTTGGAACAAAAAATATATACTACTATATGCGTTGGGAATTTTTTCCTTATTAGTTATTGGGATATGGGAGGAAAATGTTAGGACTAAAAATGAAAGTGCTATGGAATTAGTGAACTTAATGTATAAAAATGAGATAAAATATGGTTATGCCGATTTTTGGGATGCATATGTAACAATGATGTTATCTAATGGTGAAGTTACGTTAGTTGGTTTTCTAGGTAGTGAATTAACGCCATATTATTGGTTGACTTCACAAAAGTGGTATGAGGAAGAGAATTATGCTGGACGTCATTGCATTTTAGTGAGAAGTGATAAAACTATAAATGAGAAATATTATATTATGGCAGATGAAATAGTTTATCATAAAAATTATGTATTATTAATTTTTAATGATAGTGTTATAAAAGATCTTCCAGATATACCTATAATTACATCTCGAAAAAGAGAAATACCATTAAATTCTCTTTATTTTATAGGGAAAGCGTATAAATATTCAAATAAAATATGTTTAAAAAATGGTGGAATACAATTTGGACCATATATTCATTTAGATGCTGGATATTATCAGATCGAGATAATAGGTAATAACTTAACAGAAGGACAAATAGCTGTAACAGCTTTACAAGGAAAAGAATATATAGATTTTACCGTTGTAGAATCGGATAAAGAAAAGATGATATATACTTTTAATTTAGACAAAGATATGGAAAAAGTAGAATTTACTATGAGAAATAACAATGATGAGATTATCTATATAACAAGTATTGAGCTTATTAAATTAGATTAATATTATATAAAAAATAAAAAGGAGAAAGTATTATGTATGAAGAACTAAAAGAGTTAGAAAAGAAATTTGAAGTGAAAGATTTTCCATTAAATATTGGGATAGAGATTACTAATCATTGTAATCTTAATTGTATCATGTGTAATAATAATAAATTAACAAGACCAAGAGGATATATGAATGTAAAGTTATATAAAAAAATAATAGATGAAATTGCTGAGAAAAATAGAAATACGAGAATATGGCTAGATTTTTATGGAGAGGCGTTAGTTGTTAGATATAAGTTATATTATATGATAGATTATGCAAAAAAGAGGGGACTTACTAATATATGTATGAATACTAATGCCACATTAATGAATAATGAAATGGCAGAAATGCTTTTAGATTCTGGTTTAGACTTTATTAGTATTGATTGTGATGGATATTCAACTGAAGTATATGAAAAAATTCGGATAGGTGCAAAGAGGGATATAGTATATAATAATATTGAATATATTTTGAAACGTAAAAAGGAAAGGGGATTAAAATATCCTATCATTGAAGTTAAAGCAATGGAAATGGAAGAAAATAAGAATGAAATAGAACAAATAATTTCTTATTGGAGAGAAAGAGGAGCATGGACTACATTAAGGAGATTAATTACTTGGGGAGGTTCAGTAAAAAGTATTACTCATACTAATATAGAAGATAGAATAGCATGTGGTTCTGGTTTAGGAATATGTATTATTACATGGGATGGAAAAGTTCCAACCTGTGTTTCAGATGTTGATTTAGAAAACTGCATGGGAGATATTAATGTTGAGTCAATTTCAGAGGTTTGGAAAAGACGTAATAAAAATTTTGTAAAGAAACATATGGAACATAGATGGGATGAACTGCCTAGAATATGTCAAAATTGTACAGATTGGAGTATAGTTGGCGAAAAGAGGTTTGATGAAAATGGAAATCCGATTAATAAAAATTATAGTCATGAAACTAAAATGTTAGTGAGTGAATAGATAGAGGTTGGAATGGAAAAAGAAGTATTTATTTTTGGAATTGGAGATTTAGCCGAAAATCTATATTATCATTTATTAGAAGATAGGGTAAAAATTGCTGGTTTTATTGTCTGTATAATGGGGTTAAGCCTATAATTTTAAATACAGAAAAAAAGAAAAATATCTTTTAGAAAGTAAACTTTAGACTGTTTTAGCAGTATATCGAACCTACCAACTTTAGTTGTTAGTAGTCCAGTTTAAATTATGCTTATAAAAATGAATCCATATTTTTAGATCAACCTATATATGAATTAAAGAATTTAAATAAATTATTTGAAATGACCAGTATAAACATATATAAGAATGTATTCTAATATTGGAGATGGCATTTTTATCTGAGAAGTATAGTTTCCTATTATTCTCAAGTAGGAAACTTTAATTTCTTTTCTATATCATGTTTTATAGCTGGTAAGGTAAAAATAGGAGATGAAAAATTTTTCAGCAATAACTCTACAACAAAGGGAAAAATTACAATAAAAAATAAGGTACTTATTGGAGCAGGTGCTTATGTAGATAAAGATTTATTTGGTAATCAAGTAGTTATTTCATAAAGATCAACATTATTAAAAAGTAGGGAGGGCTATGACTTTATTTAAACAAGATAAAAAAATTTAGAGTGTATTAATGGATTTATAAAAATATATATTGCTGATTAATTACATAAACAAAATATAATCGAGAAAAACATTGAGAGAACGAAATAACTAATTTTTATTTATGATGTAATATTGATAGATATATTGGATGAGAAGTTTGTAGATAGGATAATAAGAGTGGGATTATGTGTGATATATTAATACACCTTGCTACGGATGTTAATATAAATAGTTTAGAAGAAACCATAAAAACAAATTGCTTAGGTACTACATAAAAAAGCAATTAGAGTAAGAGAGCTAAGTGAGAAATATCTTATATTAGATAATAATTGACCATAAAATAAGGAGTAATAAATATGATACCATTTAATAAGCCACCATATGTCAAAAAAGAAAATTATTATATTAGTCAAGCAATTAAAAAAAGAAAGATATGTGGAGATGGAGAATTTACAAAAAGATGTAGTAAGTGGTTAGAAGAATATACAGGCTCAAGCAGAGTATTATTAACTACATCTTGTACTCATGCGATTGAGATGACGGCCATATTATCAGGAGTAAAGGATGGTGACGAAGTGATTATGCCATCCTTTACATTTGTATCAACTGCATCAGCATTTGCACTAAGAGGCGCTAAGATAGTATTTGTAGATATCAGACCAGATACGATGAATATAGATGAACAATTAATAGAATCTGCTGTGACAAATAAAACAAAAGCTATAGTTCCAGTACATTATGCAGGTGTGGCATGTGAAATGGATACTATTATGGATATCGCTAAACGTCATAATCTTTTTGTGATAGAAGATGCAGCACAGGGAATTATGGCAAAATATAAAGGAAAAAATTTAGGCGCGATAGGAGATTATGGTTGTTATAGTTTTCATGAAACCAAAAATATTTCTATGGGAGAGGGGGGTGCTATTTTAATAAAAGATTTAGAGAATATTGAAAAAGCTGAAATTATACGGGAGAAAGGGACAAATCGAAGTAAGTTTTTTAGAGGAGAAGTAGATAAGTATACTTGGGTTGAGATAGGAAGCTCTTATCTTCCAAGCGAATTAAATGCAGCATATTTATATGCTCAATTAGAAGCGAGTGTAAAACTATATGATGATAGGATGAAAAGCTGGAAGCATTATTATAAATCTCTCAGTTACTTAGAGGAAAAGAATATCATTCATTTACCTAAAATTCCAGATGAATGTGAACATAATGCTCATATGTTTTATATTAAAACAAAAGACTTAGAAGAGAGAACAAATCTGATAAGTTATCTTAAAAAAAATGGAATCAGTGCCGTATTTCATTATATACCTTTACATAGTTCCCCAGCAGGAAACCGATTTGGAGAGTTCAGAGGAATAGATAATTATACTACAAAAGAAAGTGAAAGATTATTGAGGCTGCCGATGTATTATGGGTTAAGTGATAGTGATATAGACTTTATTGTAGAAAAGATATATGAATATTATGGAATTAAGGTTGGTTAGTCATGGAACGATGGAAAGATTTTATAAAAATTCAAGCGATTAATATATTATTCTCACTTGCCAGTATTACAACAAAATTTGTTTCTATTATTTGGCAGGAGAAGGGCATATTTAATTGGGAATTTATTGGAGGAGCGGCAATATATTTATTTTTATTAGGAATTTATGCAGTATGTTGGCAGAAGATTATTAAAAAAATGGATTTATCGTCAGCATATTTATGTAAAGGAATGGTTATTTTTTGGTCTCTGTTATGGGCATATCTTTTATTGAATGAAAAAATTACAATCTATAATATCATAGGAACTATGATTATTTTTATAGGAACAACGGTGGTAATAAAAAATGAATAAATCAGTAGCTTTATTATTAATTGTGATAGCTGGATTATGTGCAGCTTTTTCACAGATATTATTAAAAACAAGTGCGATGTTACAGTATAAATCCAAAATAAATGAAATAATTAATGGAAGAGTTCTTACTTCATATTTTATATTTTTCATTACTACTATGATAAATATGTATGCAATGAGATATATAGATTATAAATATGTTCCTATAATAGGAACAATTTCTTATGTATTTGTTGTGTTATTAAGTAGTTTTATATTAAAGGAAAAAATAAGTCGATATAAAATACTGGGTATGTTACTTATTATTAGCGGTATGATAATATTTAACCTTTCATAGTAAGAAGTCTTTTATCTCTAAAGCGATGAAAGGTCTATTATACTGATAAAAAATAGCATGAATAGAGGAAAAACAATGAATGAACTTGAAACAATAGAAAATATAGAAAAAAAATATATTTCAATAATTATTCCCTGTTATAATTCTGAAAAGACAATTAATAAAGTAGTAAATGAAATAATTAAGATAATGCCAAATGATAAAAACTTTGAGATTATTCTTGTTAATGATAATTCTAAAGATAATGTATGGCAGAAAATTGAAGGATTATGTGAGCAGAATAACAATATTCGCGGAATTTCTTTAGCTAGAAATTTTGGTCAGCAGGCTGCACGTATGGCTGCTATTCAATATGTAAAGGCAGATTATATTATATTTATGGATGATGATGGTCAACATCCAGCAGAAGGGATAATGAAGCTTGTAGAGAAGGCAAAAGAAGGATATGATATTGTATATGCCAGATTTACACATAAACAGACCAGTTGGTTTAGAAAGGTAGGAAGTGATTTTAATACATATATGACAAGTGTTCTTATGGGTAAACCCAAAGAGATTAAACAGTCAAGTTTTTTTTGTGTAAAAGGATTTGTAATAGATGCATTAAAAGAATATAAGAGTCCATTTCCATATATTTTTGGATATCTCATGCAAATAACAAGGAATATTACTAATATAGATATGTCACATCGTGCTAGAATAGAAGGAAAATCAGGATATAATTTTACGAAAATGTTATTACTATGGTTAAATGGTTTTATAGGATTTTCTGTTGTACCCTTAAGAATAGCATCATTATTTGGTATACTATCATCCGCAATAGGATTTGTTTTAGGTTTGGCTTCTGTTATTCGTAAACTTATAAATCCAACTATTGTACTTGGATATACATCAACAATAGTTGTCGTATTATTTATGGGAGGAATTATATTATTAATTTTAGGATTATTTGGAGAGTATATTGGAAGAATTTTAGTTACGATGAATAAAGTACCCCAATATATCATTCGCAATAAGATTAATTTATAATAAATTAACCCGTTGTGCTAGAGCATGTCTGAAAACTCGTATCATACAAATTTTCCATAAACAGCATGTCTTAGATACCAAGCTGACTGATTCTAAAATTATCACGATTAGTCTATGTGATGAATAAGTTGGTATTGATTCCGGAAATATATGATATTACTCAGTGAAGAAAAACTACAGACATCTTTTCCATAATTTTTGTAGTACAAGCCGTTTCAACCAATCGAACAAGGCGGATTTTACTCCAGATGATGGAGTTCTTTCGCCAGAAGCTTTTCATTCTTGATGCTATGCAACAGATTCTTTATTGTGAATAGTTTCCCATTTGCTGTCTGCAAATTCGGAAAGACACACTACTATTTATCTTCTATAGTCTTGAAATTGACTATAGCAAGTACCCATTTAGGAAAACCTATTTTGACTATAAGATTCATTCTATAGTTACTTTGGAGAGGTTGAAAATTCAAGGCAAAATAGAAACCGAAATCTCATCGTTGGGAAGTCTGATCTGGTTGTGATCGTAGAGAAGAGATATGTTGATGAAACCCTTGAAGAGGAAATATCAGGACAAGGGATATGTTTCATGACACGAAAACGCTTTAACAACAGAACGGGCTGGTCGAAGCTTGTACGGCAGATGATATTCAATCTACAGAAACGAGTGGAAATAGTATTTTTACAGTTGACAGGACATCTGAATGTGGAATGGGTGCTTGTTAAAATAAAAGTTTCTAGGAACTATGTACACGTTTCACAAATAAAATTCTTGTATACAACTTGTAATTTGTATATGATATGAAATTACATTTCTGGTAAAACTTGTGGGATTGTTCAGATAAAAAATTTTGTATTCTGAAGCTAATAAAACGATTGTATTTTAGTGATAGGGGATTTTTGCACTTTTTTAAGTACTTTGCTTATTTTTATAAGAAATTAGCACAACAAGTTAATATAACGTGAGTTCGATGAAAAATAAATGTCCATAAGTCTATTTTTTTGATAGAATGAAATCGCCAATCTCAAAAATACCAAAGGAAAATAAACTTATGGACGAATTGTATAGGGATAAGTTTTGTTGATTCCACGACGCTGGATTTATGTGATAACCATAGGATACAGCTAGTGTCGTGGAAGGCATTATGAAAAGAGGGAAGAGTTCCGCAGGATGGTTCTATGGTTTCAAGCTTCATCTTGGCATTTATAACCGTGGGGAAATTTTAAACTTCTACCTGACACCAGGTAATGTGGATGACCGCGACTGAAACGTTATGAGCCATCTAACTAAAGCCTCTCTGGGAAATTATTTGCGGATAAAGAGTATGTTTCCAAGAAACTGTTTGAAAAGCTTCTGAAACAGGAGGAGGGTAGAGCTTATTACCAAGCAGAAAAAGAATAGGAAAAACCTAGGCATACAGCGTCTATCGTCTTTGTGACAGGCTCTTTTTACGGAAAAGAGATGTGATAGAGTCTGTCAATGACTTCTTAAAAAATACTTGCCAGATGGAACACTCCAGATATAGGAACTGTTGTAATTTTGGAGTCAACCTGGTGGCTGGTCTTTGTGCATACTCTTTTCTGCCAAAAAAAGTGGCTTTTGCATAAGCTTTTTCATCGAATTCACATTAATATAGTATAAAAAATTAAAAAAGTAGTATACAATAATGTACTAATAATATTATAAGATAAAAAATGCTATTAGGATTATAAAAAATTTTATATTTAAAGAAAAATTTACAGAAGAGATATATACTCGTTAGTTGAATACGAAAATTATTTCGAGAGAAATTACCCAATTTATTATATAAGAAAAATATATATGAAGATCTATTAAATCTGTTTATTTTAAAGATATAAATTTAAGTTTCTAAAGTGCTGAATATAGTGTTTTCATTAGTGGAGATGATGCCGTTAATCAAGACTATGACATAGAGGTCGCTAAGGTATTTGTTAATTGTGGATTTGAAAAATTGAAATTTCATAAGATTTTTTTAGATTGATTGAAGAAAATGATAGATCCATTATCTTGTATCTGGATTCAAAGAGGAAGATATGCGTTGCTATTATTCTTAATAAAAAAGTTTCAAACATTATCTTTATATCCAAATTAGATTTAGATAGATAAATCAAGAAATTGAGTATGTATATCTCAGCTGTTTGATATTGTGAGGAGGATATAATGAATAAAAATATTGCAATTATAGGAGCAAATTATTTCCAGTTGCCCCTAATAAAAAAAGCTAAGGAGATGGGATATACTACTCATGTATTTGCTTGGTCTGAAAATGGTGCTGGAGAAACAGAAGCAGATGTTTTCCATCCTATTAGTATTGTGGAAAAGGAAGAAATTTTAAAGGTTTGTAGAGAATTAAAAATATGTGGAATATGTAGTATTGCTTCTGATCTAGCGATAATTACTGTGAATTATATTGCTGATAAGATGGGCTTAGTAGGTAATTCTATGATTTCAACTATGAAAAGTACAAATAAATATCTTATGAGAATCGCTTTTGAAGAAAATGGAGATCCAAGCCCTAAGAGTATTTTAGTTAATAAAATTGTAGATTTATCACGACTTGAATTAGAGTATCCAATTATTGTTAAACCTACAGATAGAAGTGGAAGTCGTGGCATATATAAACTTGAAAATTTTAAAGGTTTAGAAGAAGCAGTTCAGGTCGCGATGTTTGAAAGCTTTGAAAAGAAAGTTTTGATAGAAGAGTTCGTTGAAGGACAGGAATATAGTGTAGAACATATTTCTTATCATGGACAACATTATTTTCTTGCGTTGACACTTAAATATACTACGGGAGCACCTCATTTCATTGAAACTGGACATTTAGAACCAGCACCTGTAGATAAGAATACATTGGAAAAAGTAAAAGCGGTTGTAGCTCATGCGCTAGATACCTTAGAAATAGAAAATGGGGCATCTCATGCGGAAATAAAAATTGATGATAATGGAAATATAAAGATTATAGAGATTGGGGCAAGAATGGGAGGAGACTGTATTGGAAGTGACTTAGTGCAGTATTCAACAGGTTATGACTTTGTGAAGATGGTTATTCAAGTAGCATGTGGTGAGAAACCAGATTTTACACAAGTATGTGATCCTATTGCTGTAGAGAGTGTATTTATTTTTAATAATGAAGATTTAAAAATATTTAATGAATTAAAGGAAAATAATCCAAGTGAGCTATTAAGAGTGGCTGATTTACATTTGGAATTTATTGATGGCATTACAGATAGTTCTAATAGAGCAGGTTGCTATATAAGAAAAGCAAGAAAATATTAAGTGTGGTGATAATAGTATGAAAAAATTGATTTTATATGGAAATACAGCATTTACAAAATTACTAAAATGGTATATTGATAATGATACCGATCGTTTAATAATGGCGGTTACGGTTGAGGATAAATATATTAATTCAGATATATTTGAAGGCTTGCCAGTGGTATCATTTTCAGAAATAGAGAAAAAATATGATCCAAATGAATATGAGATATTAATTTGTGTAGGGTATAGCCATATGAATGATGTACGTAAGAAAATATTTTTTCAATGTAAAGAAAAAGGATATTCAATAGCGTCCTATATCCATAGTACAGCTAATATTGCTTCAAATGTATCAATAGGGGAAGGAAATATAGTTTTGGAAAATACATTAATTCAACCATTTGTGAAACTTGGTGATTGTAATTTATTGTGGTACAATATTGCAATAGCTCATGACTGTGTTATCGGTAACTTTAACACAATAGCAGGTATGTCATCAATAAGTGGTTTTGTTGAAATAGGGAATAATACATTTATAGGAAATAATTCTACGGTTCGAGATAGTGTGAAAATAAGTGATTATACATTGCTTGGAGCTGGAACATATATTGATAAGAATACGAACTCCTATGATGTTTATATTCCTCAAAGGTGTATTAAACTTGACAAGCAAAGTATTGAGATTAATTTATAATTTCTGTCAGAGCAACAGCATTTACTTTTCAGTAGAAAACAAAATTTTTAAAAATAGCTCAGGTTTGAGGGTTGCTTTAAACATCAATCTTTTTTGCTTATATGTTCATTCTATGTTACAGATGGAAGTTCTGATGAAAATGCCTGAAAATATTCTTCATAATCTTTATATAATATCATTTTTTGTCAGATAAAGAATTAAACGATGTAACTATGAATTATGTATATATCTACTACAATTATGTTAACTCATATTCATCAAATGGATATAAGACACCATTTGAAAAGAGAATACAAGTATAATTACTGGCGAAATTTTCCCTGTAAGTGTTATAAAAATGTTTTACTATCTCAAGCGAAAGGATATCTGCTTAAAGCTAAAAAAGGTCAGAAGGTGGTGGAAGGATTTTGTAAAGTTAATAGGTATGAAATGTATTGCAATATAGTGAAGTCATGAAAACATTAAAAGACGAAAATGCCTGTTTTTGAAAATATAAAACTTCTTTTTATGGGAACACCAGTTATTTTCTTGCTGGTTTTAAAAGTGATATCTAAACGGATAGGTTGAACTAACTGTAACAGAATGAAAAATTCTTCTTTTATTTCTCTTGTCAAATCTTTTATAATTTGCTAATATAGAAATACTTCCTTGATGGAAAATACTATTTTTAATAAATGAGGTATAAAGGATGGAATATCAGATTGGAGATATTGTGAAATTAAAAAAGCCGCACCCTTGCGGAAATCATGAATGGGAAATTCTCAGAATCGGTATGGATTTTAGATTAAAATGTATAGGGTGTGGACATCAGGTTATGATTTCTAGAAAATTAGTGGAAAAAAATACAAAAGGAATTAGAAAAAAAGAAAGTGAACTTTAAAAAGAGCTATCCTATAAAGGATTTGCTGTGAAAATAGATTTTTATTTTCATTATAAGATGTGATAACCTTTCATGATTCGTTGACAATAGAATAATGACAGAAAAAGGAGATAGTTAATGGAAACACAGGATAAACCAAAATGGGGGATAAGTGGAAGTACATTAAAAATAATCGCTATTATAACTATGTTCATTGACCATATAGGGGCTGCTCTTTTGGAACAGGGATTTATTTTTGGTATGTCGCAGGAACAATTAAAAAATACGATAGGAATAGATGTACAACAACTAGATATAATACTCCGAATGATTGGAAGAGTAGCATTTCCTATTTTTTGTTTTTTATTAGTAGAAGGATTTTTACATACACATAATGTCAAAAAATATGCATTACGTCTTCTCGCTTTTTGCGTTATTTCAGAAGTCCCATTTGATTTAGCTTTTTTTGGAAAATTTAATTTTAGATTTCAAAATGTGTTTTTTACCTTATTTTTGGGACTGATAGTGCTGATAATCAGTCAAAAATTGGAGAACAAGGTTAAAGGGATTTTAGGGATATTAGGACAGATTCCTGTTATGGTGATAGGAGCTTTTCTGGCGGAAATATTACATACAGATTATGGAGCATTTGGAGTATATTTTATTTTTATTTTATACTTTCTGCGAAATCAAAAAATTTTTAGAACTATCATGGGATGTGTCAGTATTTTGTGGCAAGGAGCGTGGGAGATCACAGCTCCATTAGCGTTTATTCCCATACATTTTTATAATGGAAAAAGAGGAATAAATTTAAAATATATATTTTATCTTTTTTATCCCATACATTTAATGGTTTTATATATGATAAGAATATTATTCCTTTAAATTTTAAAAAAACGAAGATTTACAGATGAAGATTTATTGGAAAATTTTTAAAAATTAAGGACTATGATGAGTATAGATACTGTATCATAGTCCTTATATTATTTTTTTGATGTTATGTTTTCGTTTGTGAGTGCTTTTTTTATCAAAGATTATTTGGTTATAAGATTTAATCCTGTTTTAATGAAAATTGATCGACAAGTTCTTTGAGATTCTGAGCTTGTGAAGCTAATTCCATACTTGTTGCTGCACTCTCTTCTGAAGTAGAAGAGTTTGTTTGCAAGCCGATTGCTATTTGTTCAAATCCTAAGTTGATTTGTTCAATAGAAACCGCTTGTTCACTTGCTGCACTAGCGATTTCACTAATAATTTCTGTGATCTCTTTTGTATTTTCTACTACCTGAATCAGTGATTGAGCAGTTGTATTTACTATATTTGTACCATTTTCTACCGTTTCAATGGATTTTAGGATTAATTTTGCAGTATTTTGTGCTGCATTTGCGCTCTCAGAAGCGAGATTACCTACTTCCTGTGCTACAACAGAAAAGCCTTTTCCCGCTTCTCCGGCACGTGCGGCTTCTATTGCTGCATTTAAGGATAATAGATTGGTCTGTGCGGCAATATCTTCTATATTTTTAATAATATTGCCAATTTGTGCAGATCCAGCTTTGATTTCGTCCATAGCATCAATCATAGACTGCATTTGTTTATTACAAATTTCCACATTTTTTTCTGCTGTGATAGACCTTTCTTTTGCTTTTGTTGAATTATTTGCCGCTATTTTAACTTTATCCGCAATTTCTGAAGTGCTGGCGGTCAATTCTTCTAGTACGCTTGCCTGATCAGTAGTGCTTTCTGCAAGATCCTTAGCTCCTTGTGATACATAATTAGAGTTATCTGCCACAAGATCAGCAGTTTGATTAATTTCTTTTATTGTTTTATTTAAAGAAATAATAATGGTCTGTATGGAGCGTTCAAGAGCAACAAAATCTCCATCAAATGTAACGTTTGTGCTTATATTCAAATTTCCAACAGATAGCTCAGAAAGTACTCTGGTTATATCTGAAATATATAGATTTAAACTATGTATTGTATTATCTAAGCTTTCAGAGAGTGTAGCAAGCTCATCATTTGTATGAATTACTTCGACTTTTGTTTTCAGATCTCCTTCAGCAAGCTTTACCAATCTCTGAGTTACAATATTAATAGGAAGTATAATATTTTTAATAAAACGTATGATCAATATAAGAATAATAATTAAAAGTAAAATGGCAATTCCTGAACTGAAAAATAAGGAAACAAATATAGCAGAAGTGAATTCACTATTTGGTGCAGTCATAATCAAACGCCAATTTTCATGACCTTCTACTGGACAATAAGTAGCAAACATTTTTTTACCATTATGTCTATAAGTAAGGTCTCCGGGTTCTTTATCCGCTAATATTTGTTTTGTGGCTTTTGCTAAAGAAGCAAATCCTTTATCTGTATTTTGTAACTCAATCGCATTGACCTCATTTGCGATGGTTTGTTTATCCTTATGAAAAATAATTTTTCCTTCTTCATTTATGATATATGCAGATCCCGTTCTTCCAAAACTGATTTCTCCGATTTTATCATTAACGGATTCAACAAAATCTACAATATATACGGTTCCGACAATTTGACTATCATTATATACTGGTGCGCCGGATATAATGATTACTTCACCATTTAAACGATTTACAATTGGCTCACCTACAAAGAGATTACCTTGCTTTGTAGCCTGAAAATGAAATTGATCGTTAAAATCAAAGTCGCCATAGTTAGAATATCCTTTTCCATCTAATTCTACAAATCCTACTTCATCATAATTGTGTTGAACCCGAACATCTTCCATCACTTTTAATTTTTCTTCTTTAGAAGCATCAGGATCTTTAATTGTTTCTAAAGATGCTACATTGATAGCATTTACTTCCAGTGTGTATAATGTTCGTTCTACGGCAGAAGAGGTTGATTTTAATGCTACACTTGCCATATTATGAAGGGTATTCATATTACTGACATACATAAAGATTCCAGATATAATAATTAATGTTATTACTAAAATCAGAGATAAACTCAGTATTCTAGAAATTAAACGCTTTTGTAATACATTTTTTCGGGGTGAAAGTTTTTTTGCTGTAGATTCGTATTGGCTGTTTTTCTCTGCAGTGTTCATCTTTTTCATTCCTTTCTCTGATATTTTATATTATATAGTATATCTCTTAAATTATTTTTAGTCAATAATTCCGAAAAAAAACATAAGGCAATCACTTAATTGTGAAAAACATACAAAAATAAGCATTTTTTAAACTTTTATCCAACAAGAAAATTAAGCTGAAAAAGTCATTTTTATTTCTATAAATCCAAAATACAAACAAATGTTTTGTGCAAAATTTTATTTAAGAGATTTCTTAGAAAATAATGTTAAAATAAAATAGCTTTTTTATTGACTTTTCAAAAAAGTCTTTTTATAATCTTTTTAGAACGTGCACGAGCACATAAAAATTAATATCAATTATTTTATAAGCTGATTGGTAAAATATAACAATATTTTCCCATCACAAGTGAAACAAAATGAAGGAGGAGAAAAAATGTATAATGTTCCAGAAGTAAAAGTGGGAATTGTAGCAGTGAGCAGAAATTCATTTCCTATGTCACTTACCGAAACAATAACAAAAAAGGTAGAAGATGCATATCAGGAAAATTATGGTGAAATTTATGAATGTCCTGTCGTAGTAGAAAATGAAATACATATGCAGCAGGCATTGTCAAAAGTGAAAGAGGCAAATTGCAATGCATTAGTAGTATATTTAGGAAATTTTGGACCAGAGAGTTCAGAAACACTATTAGCCAAATATTTTGAAGGACCAGTGATGTTTATTGCCGCTGCAGAAGAACAAAAAGGAAAACTTTTAGATGACAGAGGCGATGCTTATTGTGGAATGTTAAATGCCAGCTACAACTTAAATTTGAGAAATATAAAGGCTTATATTCCAGAGTATCCTGTCGGAACAGCAGAAGAATGTGCGGCTATGATAAAGGAATTTCTCCCCATTGCGAGGACGATTATCGGGCTTAGAAATCTGAAAATCATCACCTTTGGACCTCGCCCACAGGATTTTTTGGCATGTAATGGACCTATCAAACAACTCTATAATCTGGGAGTGGAAATAGAAGAAAATTCCGAATTAGATTTATTTGAAGCATTTCATCATCATGCCAATGATTCTAGAATACCAGAAATTATAAAAGAGATGGAAGCAGAATTAAAAGATGGAAATAAAAAGCCTGAGATTCTCGCAAAATTGGCACAATATGAACTCACTTTAATGGATTGGGTGAAGGAACATAAAGGCAGCAGAGAATTTGTAGCGATTGCTGGAAAATGTTGGCCTGCATTTCAGACACAATTTGGATTTGTGCCTTGTTATGTCAATAGCCGTCTGACAGCAAAGGGAATACCTGTTTCTTGTGAGGTGGATATCTATGGAGCATTGAGTGAATTTATTGGAACTTGTGTGAGTCTAGATGTAGTAACCTTATTGGATATTAATAACAGTGTACCAGCAGATTTATATGAAGAAGATATAAAAGGAAAATTCCCATATACATTAAAGGATACTTTTATGGGCTTCCACTGTGGGAACACTGCTATCTGCAAATTAGTTTCCGGAGAAATGAGATATCAAAAGATTATGGCGAGAGCATTGCCAGAAGAAGTGACACAGGGAACATTAGAAGGAGATATTAAAGAAGGAAAAGTGACACTCTTCCGTCTGCAGAGTACAGCAGATGCTAAATTAAAGGCATATGTAGCAGAAGGAGAAGTGCTTCCTGTAGCGACACACTCTTTTGGAGCGATTGGTATTTTCGCTGTTCCAGAGATGGGACGTTTTTACCGTCATGTATTAATACAGAAAAATTATCCACATCATGCAGCAGTAGCATTTGGACACTTTGGAAAAGCTATTTTTGAAATATTCAAATATTTAGAAGCAGAAGAGATCGGATTTAACCAGCCAAAAGGCATGTATTATCCTACAGAAAATCCTTTCTTATCAGAATAGTTATAATGGCAGTTACAATAAAAGAGATAGCACAGGCTTGTCAGGTATCGAGAGGTACAGTGGATAGAGTGCTAAATCACCGTAAAGGGGTAAAAAAAGAAACAAAAGAATTGGTAGAAAAGACAGCAGAAATGTTGGGATATCGACCGAATACAACAGCCAAAGCGCTCGCCGCCAGAAAGAAAAATTATGCAATAGGAGTGATTATAAACTCAGAAGGAATTGAATTTTATCAAGAGGTTTTAAGAGGAGTAAACCAAGCCATAAAAGAGAAAGAAGATTATGGAATCCAAGTTTTCATACAGACCATGAAAGGATATTCGATAGAAAAACAACTAAATGCGATAGAAAAAATGAGTGAAAAAGTTCAATTTTTGATTCTAAATGGGATTAATGATGAAAAAGTGGCGGAAAAAATCAGATACCTAAAAAGCAGAAAAATTCCCACTCTGACATTAAATGCTGATGTAGAAAATAGTCAAAGACTGTGCTATGTAGGCTGTGATTATGAAAAGAGTGGGAAAACAGCGGCGGGAATGATGAAACTTTTGACACAGAAAACAGCGAAAATAGGGATTGCTACAGGCAGTATTAAAATATTAGGACATAATCAAAGAGTGCATGGATTTATGAAACTGTGCAAAGAGAAATATCCAGATATGGAAATTGTGGATATCATAGAAACAAATGATGATGATGAGTGTGCATATGAACAGACTAAAAAAATGTTATTGCAGTATCCTCAAATAACCGCTCTTTATATTGTGGCAGCAGGAACAGCAGGAGTTTGCAGGGCAGTACAAGATTTACATAGAAAAGAGGATATTTTTATGGTATCTTCAGACAATACACATTCAGTAAAGGAATGGATGAAAAAAGGGCTGATAAAGGCTACTATCTGCCAACAGCCATGGACACAGGGCTATCAGGCGGTTATCATTGCCATGGAATATTTAGGAAAAGGTATTATTCCAAAAGAAAATTATATTATAAAAAATGAGATAAAGATATCGGAAAATATAGAAGATGAATCATGAAGGTATTTATTTTTGCTGTGATAAGTGGATTGAAATAAAGAAAGGAAATGGAGAGCATGAGGTATTTAATAGGGATTGATTTAGGGACTTCAGCTACAAAAACAGTATTATTTGATGAAGCAGGAAATATTATTGCCAGTGCAGCTAGAGAATATCCTTTATATCAGCCTCAAAATGGGTGGGCAGAACAGAAGCCAGAAGACTGGAGAGAAGCGGCATTAGAAACTTTAAAAGAGGTGGTAGAAACTTCACATATCAATAAGGAAGAGATAAAGGGATTGGGAATCTCTGGACAGATGCATGGACTTGTTATGTTAGATGAAAAGGGAGAGGTGATCCGCCCTGCTATTATCTGGTGTGATCAGAGAACAGGAAAGGAATGTGAGGAAATCACACAAAAGGTAGGAAAAGAAAGGTTGATAGAGATCACGGCTAATCCAGCTTTGACGGGGTTTACCGCATCGAAGATTTTATGGGTGAGAAAACATGAGCCAGATAATTATGCGAAATGCCGTCATATTTTATTGCCGAAAGATTATATCCGCTATATTTTGACAGGAGTATTTGCTACAGAAGTGTCTGATGCGTCTGGTATGCAACTTTTAGATGTTCCTAATCGCTGCTGGTCAGAAGAAGTATTGGAAAAGTTAGAAATTGAGAAGGAACTTTTGCCAAAGGTATATGAATCCATAGAGGTGACAGGTACGATTTTACCTCAGATCGCACAGAAAACAGGGTTATCTGTAAATACAGTTGTGGTAGGAGGAGCAGGGGATAATGCGGCAGCAGCAGTTGGAACAGGGATTGTAAAAGAAGGGAGAGCTTTTACAACGATTGGTACAAGTGGAGTGGTATATGCACATAGTGATAAGGTGGTTATTGATAAAAAGGGCAGAGTACATACGTTTTGCTGTGCTGTTCCCGGCGCGTGGCATGTGATGGGTGTGACACAGGGAGCAGGGTTGTCTTTAAAATGGTTTAAAGATAATTTTTGTGAAGAGTATATTGTACAGGCAGAGAAGGAGCAGAAAGATGTCTATGAGATTATTAATCAAGAGGTGGAAAAGGTTTCTATAGGCAGTGGGAAATTATTATATTTGCCATATTTGATGGGGGAGAGAACGCCGCATTTAGATCCTGACTGCAGAGGGGTGTTTTTTGGTTTGTCAGCGATTCATAACAGAAATAATATGTTGCGTGCCGTGATGGAGGGAGTTAGTTATTCTTTAAAAGATTGTTATGAAATTTTGGTGGAAATGGGAATGACAATAGAAGAGATGATGGTCTGTGGAGGTGGAGGGAAGAGTTCTGTTTGGAAGCAGATGCTTTCGGATCTATATGGTTGTCATGTGAATACTGTGACAGCAAAAGAAGGACCAGCATTAGGAGTAGCTATTTTAGCAGGCGTAGGGGCTGGAATTTATGAGAGTGTAGAGGAAGGATGCCAAAAGGCGTTAGAAGTGAAGGCTGGGTGTGTGCCGAAGGAAGAAAATAGGGAGATGTATTTGAAATATTATCAGATTTATAAAGAGTTGTATCCTGATTTAAAACGGGAATTTCGGAGGTTACAAGAATTATAAGGGATAAAAAGGGTGGTTGGAGTTGTTCATAGAGAAAGAAAGGTTCGCTTCAGACAAGAAATGTTCCAACGAAGCCGCGCTTTCGCTCCGTTCCAGACGTAGCGGTACTAAATTCGCAAATCCCGCTTCTTGCGGGTTTGCTCATTAAGTGCCGACGTCTTCCAAGGGGCTTCTTTTGGAATCATTTCTTGTCTGAAGCTAGTTTCTGGCTGTGGTTATTTTTTTTGTTATGGTTGATAGTTTGTGAGAAGGGATATGTATAGAATAGATGGATTTGTTTGGTAATCGTAGGTTTGTTAATAGTAGAAAAGGGTGAAAGGGCAATAAAGGTTTGTTATAGTTTAGCCCTTTTTTTATTGTTTATGGTAAGATTCGTTTTTTATAGGTTAAAAAGATGACAGACTAGCGGAAGGAACGAATTTTAAAAGAAGCCCCTTGGAAGACGCCTGCCCGTTAATGAGCGGTGCGGTTACGCGCCGGGAATTTAGTGTCGGCGTAGTCTTACACGGAGCGAAAGCGCGGCTTCGTTAGAATCGTTCCTTCCTGTAGCGAACTTTTGTTTTTAAAGTAGGCTGAGTGAACGGTGATAAAAGTTTTTTGGGATTGTAAAAAAAGTGCTTGCAATCTTTGATTTTATATGATAAAATCAGTATTTGTGATATATTATAAAATCCTTGTTCCCCATAGAAATGAGGGACCAGAAGACCAGAAGGAGGTACGAAATAGCATGAACAAATATGAAGTAGCAGTTGTTGTTAGTGCGAAAATTGAAGAAGAAGAAAGAACAAAAACCATTGAAAAAGTAAAAGAATATATTACTCGTTTTGGTGGTACAATTACGAATGTTGATGAATGGGGTAAAAAAAGACTGGCTTATGAAATCAAGAAATCTGAAAAGATGAAAGAAGGTTTTTACTACTTTATTCAAGTTGAATCTGACAGCAATTGTCCTAATGAAGTAGAGGCTCATATTCGTCTTATGGAGAATGTGATTCGCTATTTAGTTGTAAGACAAGATGCTTAATAACCATAGACATATTATTCCCTTGATAAATTAGAGGGGAAAATTTTATTACCCAGGAGGAGATTGTATGAACAAAGTAATCTTAATGGGGCGGCTGACAAGAGATCCGAAAGTGACTTATTCGCAGGGAGAAAATAGTATACCAGTTGCTAGATTTTCTCTGGCAGTTGATCGCAGAATGAAAAGAGATCCAAATGGTGAGGACACCCAGACAGCAGATTTTATTAATTGTGTAGCATTTCAGAAAAATGCAGAATTTATTGAAAAATATTTTAAACAGGGAATGAGAGTTCTGATTTCAGGCAGAATTCAGACAGGCAGTTATACAAGTCGTGAAACGGGTCAAAAAGTATATACCACAGATGTGGTTGTGGAAGAACAGGAATTTGCAGATAGTAAGAATGCAGCGGTAAATGATAATAATAATTTTGGAAATGTTCAGCCTTCCACAAATCAAGAACCTACAACGGCGAAGGAAGGATTTATGAGTATACCAGATGGCGTCGAAGATGATGGTCTGCCGTTTAATTAAAATGTAGAGATAATTCATAAATTATAAGTCCGTCCATTTCTATAAATGGGGGAATAAATTGCAAAATAGTGTTCTATGGCAGAGATGGATGGAGAGAAATTGGTATTTTCTACTGAGATGAGGTTTTGCAATCGTAGAATATTGTTGTGCTTTGTGAAATTACTGAGCATGGATTGGAATAAAGAAACAATTAAACAGAATATTTGGAAAAAATGTGGAGAAATAGGGAGAAAGGAGAAAGCTACTAAGAGATTAACTTATAGTAAAACTCTTAATATAGATATTTTTGTCTATGTTTTAAGTAGCAGGTTGATAGAGATGGCAGTAAATAAAGCAGAAAAAAGCGATAAAGCTGAAGGCGGAATGAAGAGAAGACCTGCCGGAAGCGGTGGCATACGCAGAAGAAAAAAAGTTTGTGTATTCTGTGGTGATGCAAATAATATTATTGATTATAAGGACGTAAATAAATTAAAGAGATATGTATCAGAAAGAGGAAAAATTCTTCCTAGAAGAATCACAGGAAACTGTGCAAAACATCAGAGAGCACTTACAGTTGCGATCAAGAGAGCAAGACATATCGCTTTAATGCCTTATACTTTAGATTAATAGGAAAGATAGGCTGCATTAAAAAGATAATAAATAAAAGAAGATTGATATAGAATAGTTCTTTTTGAAGGAGATGGTAAATGGGATTTTCTTCAAAGAGAACTATTTTTTTATAATTTTTCTTTTAAATGATATCTTTTTTTCAAAAAAGTACAAAATTTTTTTAATTTTTTATAATATATCACAAATCTCCTTTTATCTTTAAAACTGCTTCTTCTAAATCTTTACAGACAAAGTCTGGAAATACTTCATATTCTAATCTCTCTAATCCATATCCTGATTCCACTAAAATGGTGGTTAATCCCATTTTTTTACCGAGTTCTATATCGCTTGCTCTATCACCAATAAAATAAGAATTGTTTAATGTAATGTCCCATTCTGTGAGAGCTTGTTCAATTAATCCTGTTTTAGGTTTTCTGCAGTTACATGATATTTGAAATTGATTTTTTATTTTAGAATTGTTGTTGTTCCAATGAGGGCAATAATAGATAGCATCAACTTCAGTTTGGTCTAATAAATATTTATTCATTTGTTCTAATGTTTCTATGCTTAACATGCCTCTGCCTACTGCAGATTGATTTGTGATTACAATAGCTTTATATCCATATTCATGAATTTTTTTAATACATTTTTTGGAATATGGAAAAATAACAAAATCTTTTAATGATAAAACATAACTTTTTTCTTCTGAGATGACACCATCTCTATCTAAAAATACAACGGGTGATTTCATAAATATGATATGTCCTTTCTGTGTTTAGTAAGAATTATATCATATAACTCAATGATTAGCTAGAAATAAAAATAGATAATATAAAAGGATTGTTATAGGTTGGGGGATTTAAGATGAAAGGTTTGCTATGGTGAAGAAGTAGTTCCACCGAAGCCGCGCTTTCGATCCATTCCAGACGTAGTATATATTAAATTTTCTGAACCCAATGGGTTCACCGACGTCTTCTAAGGGGCTTCTTTTGGAACTACTTCTTCGTTTCCGCTGTTTATGGGCTGCTCTAATTGTGAAAAGTGAATTTCACGATAATAAAAGAACAGAATAGTAATAAATTTAGTAGGGATAGAAATATAAAAAATACCTATGAGAAGGAAAATAAATTTTTATAATTATAGTTCTAAAAAATATAAGTAAAAAAAGTGAAATAGAATAAAGCTTATTTATAAGTGATATATTTTTTAATTTTTATACAGGAATAATATGCCATATCATCTAAATATAGAAAATTATAAAAGATTATATTATTATATTTAAAAAAAGTATCATAATTTTTTTAGGCGTTTACGAATTTATTAAAAATGAAAGAAAATTGTAAAGAAATTGTAAAAAAATATAAAAAATATAGAAAATTTTAAGATACTATTTTTGCTCTAATTCTTGACTAAGAAAACTTAATATGATATATTGTTAGTTGTATAAATCATATCTATAGACTCTTCACATAAGAAAGGAAAATAATATGCAATTCATAAAATTGTATATAAAATTATGTGAAGACGAACAAACTTTTATAAAATGAGCTTGTTCGCTTAAAAGTTTGAAAGGAGAGAGAAGAGATGAGAAAGACACAATGGAAACGCGTTTTAGTTGGAGCTCTTGCTGTATCTATGATAGCAGGAAATTGTGCACCAGCATTTGCAGCCGGTTCAGGATGGAAACAAAATAATACAGGGTGGTGGTATCAGAATACAAATGGAACTTATAAAACAAATACATGGTTCCAAGATGGTAATGACTGGTATTATTTTGATGGAAACGGCTATATGGCAACTGGTTGGTTGCAGGACAGCACTAAGAATTGGTATTATTTGAATCCTATTTCTAACGGCAAAAAAGGTGCTATGCAAACAGGCTGGGTACAAGAAGGTGACAAA